>NZ_JBFAYB010000015.1:0-123376 GCF_040681075.1 Streptomyces sp. NPDC051907
TGCGAATGCGTGACACGCAGTGTCGTGTCAGCTGGCGCGGCCCGCCCTCCCGGCGCCCTGCGAAGGGTGAGCAATGCCGCCGAGCCGCCGGCGCGGGGGCTGCCGGGATCGCCGACGTCAGGGCATGATGTCGGGCCCAGTTGCCCCGCTCCGGCCGCCGGGACCGGCGGGCCGCGCTACGACTCTCGCAGTGGCACTCAGTGCCATCAAGAAGGGACGCCTGCCAACTTCTGCGAATCTTCCACGACCAATCTGCGAACTCTGTTAATGCGGAAACCTTTTGAGGACACCACCACTGACCTGCCACCCTGGTGAGATGTTGCTCAAACTGACCGGCTCCAGCTGTTCGGGCAAGACCACGCTCGCCTACTCCGTGGGCGAGCGGCTGGGGCGGCTCGCCGTGCACGACTTCGACGAGCTCGGCGTACCGGAAGGAGCCAGTCGCTGGTGGCGTAACCGCATGACCGAGATGTGGGTGCGTCGTGCGCTGGAGTACCAGGTACGGGGAGTCGACCTCCTGCTGACCGGGCAGTCCCCGCTGGGAGAGGTCCTGGCCAGCCCCTCCGCCCCGTTGCTGGATGGAATCGCGGTGTGTCTGCACGACGTGTCCGACGAGGTCCGGCGCGGCAGGCTCACCGTGCGCGACTCGGGCCGATGGGACGCTCCGGCGGTTGACGCCTTCCTCGGCTGGGCTGCCTGGCACCGCAAGCACGCCGAGGATCCCCGGTACCGACCCGACGTCATCATCGACGACAGCTGGCCCGAGATGGCCTGGCACCGCTGGACCGGGTGGACTGCCGACGACCGGCGATGGTCCACCCGCCTGCTCGACACCACGGACCGATCCGTCGCGGAGTCCGCAGACCAGGTTGAGCAATGGGTGACCGAACAGCGCGACGCGCTCCGATCCGGCCGTCTCACCCTGTCGCGGGGCTGGTCAGACCAGACGGCCGCCCGAGACGACCACGACTCCTGATCCGCTTTCGCACCTGTACCTCCTGGGGTGCTCCGGACCGACCGAGTCAGACCGCCCCATGGGGTGCTTCGGGCTCGGAACCTCTACCGCTGGCACACTCCCCGCGCACCCCGTATCCGATGAGCTGCTGGCGGACGCCCTGACTGCCCTGCTAGAATACGGGTCATCACATCGCCTTCTCGGTGCGGACTCCGATCCGCCGGGGAGGCTTTTTTCATGCCCGGGTCCAGCCAGCCGGCCTGCCCCCGGCACTGGTAGCCCTCATCGAAGGTGCTCACCCACCGAGCGGCCTGAACACGCCGCGCCACCATCGGTTCCGCCTTCCCAGCCCCCGCACGAGGAGATCCATGTCATGAGCTCACTGACGAACACCGCAGCAGCCACCAGTACTTGGCGACTCGGCGACCTGACCGTCAACCGCGTCGGGTTCGGCGCGATGCGCCTGACCGGCACCGAACCCTTCGACCGCGGTGTGCCGCGCGACCGCGAACAGGTCATGGGCGTGCTCCGGCGGGCGGTCGAGCTCGGTGTGAACCACATCGACACCGCCGCGTTCTACTTCTCGGCGACGCGAGCCGCCAACGAGCTGATCAACCGGGCGCTGGCGCCGTACCCGGACGATCTGGTCATCACCACCAAGGTCTGGCCGGGCCGCGATCCCTCGGGCGCGTGGTGGTGGGCCACACCGGCGCAGTTGCGCGGCCAGGTCGAGGAGAACCTGCGCCAACTCGGCCGCGATCACCTGGACGTGGTGAACCTGCGGGTACCGCCGAGTCGGCGGACCGGCTCGATCGGCGAGCACTTCGGCGCGTTGGCCGAGCTGCGCGATGCCGGACTGATCCGCCACCTCGGCATCTCCAACGTCACATCCGATCAACTGACCGAGGCCCTGGCGATAGCCCCGGTCGTCTGCGTGCAGAACCCGTACGGGATGGGTGCGTCGAGTGAGAACCAGGCGCTCCTGCGGCGATGCGGTGAACTCGGCCTCGCCTTCGTCCCGTTCTTCGCGATCGCCGGTTCCGGGCGCGAGGCGGGGCCAGCCGACCGTGACAGCGAGGCGGTATGCGCCGTCGCCCGCGCGCACGGTGCGTCCGTCGCACAGGTCCGGTTGGCCTGGACCTTGCAGCAGGGACCGCATGTGCTGGCGATCCCGGGCACCGGTGATCCCGAACACCTCGCGCAGAACATGGCGGCCGGGGCCCTGCGGCTCTCGGAGGAGGAGATGGCACGCCTCACCTCGCTGCGGCCAGCCGCGCAGAGTAGGCCCTAGCCGGTCGGAATCCGTTCCGCCGGACTGGCGGTGTCAGCCTGTCGAGCGGGTAGGACCGGGGCCTGTTCCGGCACAGCGCGAAGGAGACAGGAACCCACCCGAAGCCCCAGCCGGCGACCTCCGGCAGGCAGGATCGTGCGGTGGCCGCGGGCCATGGCGTGGACCCTGCCCGCTGGCGGCTGATGTTCGACCAGGTCATAGCCCGGATCGCGGGCCGTTTCGGCCGTGTTGAACCGGGGGCGAGTGCCCGTTCCTATCTGCTCGGGCTGCTACCGCATGCAGAGCGGAAGAACTGCTGGCAGCCCCGCCGGCGACCGGGCTCGCAGCCATGCTGAGCCCGAAGACCGACGCCCGTACGCCGATGGCCCGGGCTCGCTCCCGTGGGTCGAGCATCGCGTTCACGACGAAGACAAACGGACTCTATGGACGCCCGGACCGATGGGTAGCGGCTCCAGCAACCGGCGACTGGAACTGTGGCCGGATCGGACTGCTTGCGTCGCAGGTCACAGCCTCGCGGGGCGCGGGGCACCCTACGCTCGTCCCTGTGATTTGTCCGTCTGAACACATCAAAGGGCGAAGTACAGGACATGCTGAGTGAGATGTCGTTCCGGAGTGAGGACGTTGCCCCGCCGGACCGTTTCGATTTCTGGCGTGAGCACCTCTTGGGGGCGTACGCGCCCGCCCAGATCCTGAGCCGTCACGACGCCGATTTCGTCGCGGCACAGCGCATCGTGGAGCTGGGCCCGGTGCGCTTATGGACCGTTGAGCACTCGTCGATGACACTGCGGCGGAGTCCGCGACTGATACAGCAGTCCGACCCCGAGATGTACCACCTCTCGATTCCCCTGCGGGGCACGATGCGTATCGTCGCGCCCCAGCGTGCGGCGGAGTGCGGCGCGCGTGACGTGGTCCTGATGGACACCTCCCGCCCCTTCGTCATGGATGCCTCCGCTTCCGGAGGTCGGGGCCGCATACAGGGAGCCGGACTCTTCCTCCCACGCAACGTGCTGCCCCTGCCGGCGAACAGCGTCAGCGAACTGATCGACCTTGTGTCCGCGCTGGTGGCCCACACCCTGGGCAGCGGCGACACGCTCGCACCCGAGACGCGCCAGCGCACCCTGCTGCTGCGCATCCGGCAGTACATCCAGGACCGACTGCCCGACCCGGAACTGACACCCCGCTCGGTGGCAGCCGCGCACCACATCTCCGTCAGCTATCTGCACCGCATCTTCGAGGGTGAGCAGACCAGCGTTGCTGCCTGGATCCGCCACCAGCGTCTGGAGAGCGCCCGTCGTCAACTCGCCGACCCCGCCCTGCGGAGCCAGCCCGTCCACCTCATAGCCACCCGCTGCGGGTTCGCCCGCGCCGCCGACCTGACCCGCGCCTTCCGCGCGGCCTACGGTCTGCCGCCCACGGAATACCGGAACCAGGCGTGCGCCCACTGAGTAGACGCATTGCGAACCGAATGTGGACGCTCAGCTAACGACGGCCCCGCCTGTCGCCGCCTAGTTTGACGACTGTCAAGGTTCCGAGCGCCGACCACACCAGTGGCTGGGCGCCATCGTGGAAGGACTGCAAGATGTCGTCGAAGAAACGCCTGTTGAAGAAGTCGCTGTCGTCCACCGGGATCGGCCTCGCGGCCCTGGTTCTTTCGGTCACGGCTCTGGGCGGTCAGGCTTCGGCCGATGTCATCGAGGGGGTCGAGGTCGATGACAGCATCGTCAGCGAGCACGCCGAAGGCATCACGGCGGGCCTTCCGTGTATCAACAGCACCGGCGTCAAGACGTGCTTCGACAAGGCGGGTGACAAGGTCTACGTGAAGGACACTCTGGCCGACCACAAGTCGGCGGTGGGCCTGTGGCAGACCAACTACGGGCGCACGGGTGGCTGCCGGAACAAGCACGAGGCCGGCACGTGGGCCAAGTGCAACTACGACATGCGCGAGGAGGGACACATCCAGTTGCAGAACGCCCGGTACGACGGCGAGACCAATAGGTTCACGTGCCCCAACCCGCGCGTGTACTCGGTCTGGCTCCCCATAGGTTGACCACAGCGGCTCGCACTCCAGCCGGATTTCGCTGTCTGAACTGCGGGTTTGGGTGAGTAGCTGCGCCAGGCTGTTGTCTGGTGGCGTCTGCGCCAGATTGACCGGTGCAGCAGCCTGGCCACTGCCACGGCCGGTGGGTGAAGGCGACAACGAGTAGGTGGTGGATCACGCGGTGGCCGTACCCGTTCCGACCAGGTACGGCCACAAGTTCACGAAACCAGACTGGAGTATGAGGCGGAGAGGATGTCGATGAGCCTGGCTCACGCCGGACGCGCCTGCGCCCCGGCGTCCTCCGCCGGAGCCATCCCCCAGCCGTGCTGAACTCCCTTCGGCTCCGGGCCGTCGGTCCGGGTGACCTCGGGTGTGTCGAAGCCCCCCGTCAACAACAGGCTCCGCAGGGCGCCGAACCCGAACAGGACGGTCGCGACGACGGTGCCGGCCAGGGCGAGGAACTCTCCGCCGCCCAGCCCGTCACCGGTGCGGACCACATGGACGACCCCCCACCCGCTCAGTACGGCCAGCAGGGCGCACACCTTCCACAGCACCCTGTGCGGACGCCGCTCGCGACGCACGTCGACCGCCGACCGGAGCGTCACCCGCAGCCGCGCCTCACAGTGGTCGCAGCGCTCGACCGCGGCGCTCGGCCGGTCCGCGAACCGCTCCAGACGACTCGCCCCGGCGTTGACCAGGGTCTTCGTCTGCGTTCCCCCGTCCGCGAAGTACCGCGTGACGTAGGTGTGTCTGACTATGTACCGGAATCCGTCGGAAACCTCACTCGCCACAACGTCTCCCCTTCCGCCCAGCTCCCGCCGATCTCCTTCCCACTTCTGCGAGTTCACATTCGCTCGGGACGGTTGCGGGCCGCGGTCCCGCCTCCCCGTATGACGTCGCCCGAAGGACATAGACCCAAAGGACGATCCGGACGATTCCGCCCTCATCGTCGGCGCCGCGGACTGGGCCAGGGAGGGAGCACTCCGGGCACGAGAGGCCCGGCGCGGGCCTGCCGCGCCGGCTACGAGACTGGAGAGCGCACCTTCGTCCGCCGTTCCCGCGCACGACGCGGGCCGCGCCCTGACCGTCGCGGCACACCGTGAAGACCATGTGATTCTCGCCACACACCGAGCCTCGCGCGCCGTTCCTCGCCCGCTCCGCAGGACACAACAGGTCGCCCCCACAGGTGCGTTGACCGCCGACACGACGAAGGCCCCTGTCGTCGGCCGCGGAAATGCCTTCTCCGAAGCCGCCGACGCCTCCCCGGTCACTGGCTAGGTTATGCCGGTGCGCGGACTGGGAGACTGGGTGACGCGGACCTCGAGGGGTCTGCTGTGCGCTTCGGCGTGCCTGACTCTCGGAGCCGCGAGCCACGTCGCCGCCGGCGGCCGGCTGCCGGGCCCCATGCCGCTGGCGGCTCTGTTCGCCGCACTCACCGTGACGGGCGCCCTGCTCTTCGGCGGCCGTCGACGCCGCCTCGACATAACGATGCTGGTGCTGGGCGGCACGCAGCTCGCCCTGCACCTCTTCCTCCACCACGCCGCCATGCCGGACGCCGGCGGCCACGCGATGTCTCCCATGGATCCGGCCCACCAGCCCGCCGGTCACATGGCCGGCGCCGACACGGCGGGCGCGGGGCACGAAGCAGGGTCCACGATGTCCGAGGCGATGGCGTCGGCGCATGCCCTCGCCACCCTCGGAACCGCGCTCTGCGTCATCCATGGCGAACGGGTTCTGACTCGACTCGCCGCCCTGGTCGTGCCGGACGTCTGCCGCCACCGGCTCGTGGTTCTGCCGGCCGTGGCCCCTCCCCGCATCGTGCCTCAAGCGATGACGCGCGACGCACGGTCCGGGGTGCTGCTCACCCGTTGCCGCCCCCGACGAGGCCCTCCCCCGGCGTGCCCGGCCTGACGTCCCTCCTTGCTGCTCTTCCTCCTGCACCCGGTCCCCACCGGTCCAGCCGAGGCATGCACGGTAGCGAAGTCGGGCCCGGGCAGCGGCACACGGCCGCAGCGCGCCATCGCCGATCGGCGAAATCCACCCACCGGCTTCGCTGGCGCCCCTTCACACAACGGGGCGCCCAGGGGGAGAAACGATGTCTTCCAAATCCGTACAACCACAGCCAGAATCCGTACAACCACCGTCAGACGGCGGCTCTGTCGCCGCCCCACCTGCCGAGGAAGTGTCCGAGACGACGACGGACACCGCACGCCCGGGACGATCCTGGCAGGGCGTACGCGCTCTGCTCGTGCGCCTGCACTTCTACGCCGGGGTGTTCATCGCTCCGTTCCTCTTCGTGGCCGCCCTGACCGGGCTGGCCTACACCTTCACGCCCCAGCTCGACCAGCTCGTCTACGGCGACCAGCTGCGCGTGGAGCAGGTCGGCGGTGAACCGCGTCCGCTGGCGGAGCAGATCGCCGCCGCCCGCGCCGCCCACCCCGAAGGCGCCCTGGCCTCCGTCATCACCCCGCCCGGCCCGGAGGACACCACCCGGGTGGTGCTGTCCGTCCCCGAGCTGGGAGAGAACCAGCGCACCGTCTTCGTCGACCCCTACACCGCGAAGGTGCAGGGCGAGCTGACCACCTGGTGGGGTTCGACGCCGCTCACCACCTGGCTCGACGACCTGCACCGCAACCTGCACCTCGGCGAGACCGGCCGCCTCTACTCCGAGGTCGCCGCCAGCTGGCTCTGGGTGATCGTCGCCGGAGGGCTCGTGCTCTGGCTCGGACGCAGCCGCGGGCAGCGCGCCAAGTCGGCGCGCGGCGTTCTGCTGCCCGACCGCTCCGCCCGGGGCGTGCGGCGCACCCGTAGCTGGCATGCGGCCACGGGTGTCTGGCTGGCTCTCGGCCTGCTCTTCCTGAGCGCCACCGGCCTGACCTGGTCCCACTACGCGGGCGAGCGGTTCGGACAGCTGCTGGACGCGGCCAAGGGCCACGCGCCGGAATTGGACACCACGCTTCCCGGCGCAGAGCCGCCCGCCGAAGAGGAAGGCGGGGAGCACGCTGGGCACGGATCCGCCGAGGGGTCTGCCGCGGCGGATCCGGCCGACTTCGATTCGGCCCTGGCGGTTGCGCGGAAGGCAGGTCTGGGCGGCACGGTGGAGGTGACACCTCCTGCCGACGCTGCCAGCGGGTGGGTCGTGGCGCAGAAGGACAACGTGTGGCCGGTCCACTACGACCAGGTCGCCGTGGCCCTGGAGAAGGACGAGGTCACCTCCCACAGCCGGTGGGCGGACTACCCCCTGCTGGCGAAGCTCAGCAAGCTCGGCGTCCAGGGGCACATGGGCGTGTTGTTCGGCATCGTCAACCAGATCGTGCTGGCCGTGCTCGCGATCGGCCTGTCGGCCGTCGTCGTCTGGGGCTACCGCATGTGGTGGCAGCGCCGGCCGACGCGCGACGACCGCACGGCCCTCCTCGGCAAGGCCCCGGCCCGTGGGACGTGGCGCCGACTGCCGCTGCCCGTGCTGATCCTGGGCGTACCGGCAGTCGCGGCCCTGGGGTGGGCGCTGCCGGTCCTCGGAGTCACCCTGCTCGCGTTCCTCGTCGTGGACCTGGCGGTCGGACTCGCCCGGCGGTTCCGCACCGCGTAGCGATGGGGCGGGAGGGCGCGCGTATCGGCGCCCTCCCGCGTTCGCCGGCCCGCTGTGCCGTCGGGCAGCCGGGACGAGCACGACCGTGGTGGGAGCCGGGCCCGCCGAGCGTGGTGGGAGTCGGGCCCGCCGGCCGGGCCGGCCTCGGGACGACGGCTCGGGCCCAGGCGCTGCCTCCGGCCTGGCCGTGCCTGCCGAGGCAGGCTGGCGCTGGGCTGACTCCTTCGACGACGACGTCGGTGCGGTGCCCGCGGGCGCGGTCTAGCGTGTGGCCGTCGGCGCGACCGGTGCAGCGGAGTCCTCCAGCAGCTCCGCGAGCGTGAACCGCGTGCTGTAGGACTGCCAGGCGCCGTCTATGACCAGGAGAAAGCCGTCGCCGTGCCGGAAGAGCCGGCGGCGCTTCGGGCTCCGGGGATGCTCCGGGGTATAACGCCGGGCACGCCTCTCCAGCTCCGCCAGAGCCTCTTCGCGTGGCCCCTCGACGTGTGTCAACACGTAGGCCTCGGAGTGCTTTCGCTCCCCTGTGCCTACGGTCACCTCGATGATCAGTCCCCATGTCGCCATGCGCGTCCCTTTCTTGCACCCATCGCAGAGCCCGACTCAAGGACCGAGAGGGTCTGCGGGAATCGTTGACCTGGCTCGCAGAGTCGTGGCTCGGAGCGAGACGGAGACGGAATTGCCTCCAGGTCGAGCGAAAGCGGCGCACAATGTGTGCGGATCGTTTTCCATGTCGGCGAGCGGTCCTTTCCCCCGTACACGCGAAAGGCCGGCCCAAGGGCGGGGAAGTCTGCAGCCTCCCCGCCCTCGAGGCGCCAGGCGGCCTTGAGCGCCTTCGTCACCTGCGCGATGGCCTCGTCTCGCGACGGCGGCCGGTCCTCGCCCCTGGTGGGCTCCGGGCTCCAGAACCAGTTCCTGCCCAGCGCGTGAGCTCGGAAAGCATTACATGCTCACGCCAGGAAGTCGAGTGACTGGAATTTCGAACTCTGGGCGAGTTAAAGATCTGTCATGGAGATCGAATTTCGCTTGACCGAGAATGCGGGACTCTATTGGTTGCGCATAAGCAGCACTCCTGGCCGATACCGCGCGAGCGTCGGCCGGGAGCGGCTCTCACCCGACGTGGCGTGAGCTCAGGGAGTTGAGGAGCGCGGCGCCGCGTTGGGCGTCGTCCACGCTCACCGCGAAGTCCTTGCCCTTGCTGTGTACGACGAGACATTCTCCGCTGCGCAGCATCACGGTCGTGCCGAGCCCGCTCAGCCGGTAGCCCCAGCCGCCGACCTGAGCGGGCGTTCGGTTCTCGGCATGGGCCGACTCGATGTCCTGGGCCGCCCACCGACGCACCGGGAAGCCGAGCGGGCCGAAGGCCACCTCCAGCCCCTTCTCGCTGACCCGCGCCCGCACGGACGCGCAGCCCAGGAGCAGAAGGGAGGCCAGGGCGAAGGGCGCGACCAGCGCCCAGCGGAATGCCATCAGCCCTCCCACGGCGGCCAGAACCACGGCGATCGCCATGAGTCCGGTCAGGGCCGAGGTCGCGTGCAGCCATGGATTCGACGTGCGGGAGAGCCACACGAGCCGCTCGCCCTCAGGGATGTCCATGGTGGGGCCGGCCGGCGCGGGCGACTCCGACGCTGTGGGCGTCCGGCGACGCACCAGCCAGCCGAGCAGACCTGACGCTGCGGCAGCAACGCCTGTGCCCACGACCCAGAGCGTCACCGAGTCCGCGTCGCGCCAGTCGCCATGGTCCAGGTTGGCCCGTACGACAGAGGCCTGCGCCCCGATCAGGAACACACCGCCGGACAGGAGGCCGACGGTTGCCCATCCCCGTGCCGAGTCGGCGTATTCGCCACCCGCCCGTCGTACGGCCAGCGCGACGACCAACGTCAGCACCGACCAGATCAGAGCCGGAAAGAAGGTCGCGGCCCACAGCGGCATGGAGCCGTCGGGCTCACCCGACCCGGCGTCCCAGTGGGTCGCCAGCCGTTCGGGCAGCCGCCCGCTCGCGGCGAGCGGCAGCGCGACCAGCAGAGCCAGGGTCCCGGCGGCCCAGCCGACGGCGCCCCACAGAGCTCCACTCGTCTGCCTCGCACGGTCGTTCACTTCATCCCCCTGATCATCTCGATGAGATCGGATCTGCTGTACCCGAGGCGGGCCGCGTCGGCGACCAGGTCACGGACCAGGCTCAGGAGCTCGGAGCGCTCGTCCGCCCCGTCGGCCACGGTCACACCTCGCCCTCGCCGGAACTCCAGGACGCCCTCGTCCCGCAGCGCTCGAAGTCCTCGTAGCACGGTGTTCACGTTGACTCCCAGTGCCTGGGCGAGATCGCGCGCCGGAGGCAGCCGGTCGCCCGGTCCGCATTCCCCCTCGGCGATGGCGCGCCGGATCGCGCCTGCCACCTGCTCGTGCAGGGGGCGGGTGTCCGCAGTGTTCAGTCGCAGCAGCATGGTGCTAATGAAAATAGCACCAATCGTTGGATGGGGCGGGGCTCGATCCGTCACGAGGCGGGTTGGCTGAGCCATGCAGGCGGGCTGGGGTGTACTGGATTCAGGGGGCAGGTGTACTCGACTGGGATCGGCCGATGCGTCGGGCCTGGGCCCGGAGAAGTGCACGCCGGGTGCGTGACGCCCTGGACTGGACTCCCGGATCGGCTTCCTGGTCAGCGAGCTGACGAGGGCTCAGCCGGCCGCAGCCTGACCTGCCCTCGAATCCGACCCGTGCGCACGACGCCGCCGAGGCCTGCGGGCTGGCTGCCGGATGGTGCGGATCGGCTCGTGGGGTGAAGTGTCTCGTGTCCTGAGTAGCGTGGGTCGGGCAGCGGGAAGGTGGGAGACCACCGTCCCGTCTCTGTAAGGACTTCGATGAGCCTGAGGCCTGTCGCCACCGCTCTGACCGTGGGGGCCACCCTTGCCCTGGGTCTCGCGAGTACCCCTGCCAGCTCGGCGCCGCCGACCCCCACATCCACGCTCCCGCCGAGCGGAACGCCGTCGCCGACGGACTCTCCGTCCGGCTGTGAGCCCTTCTGCACGCCCAACTCCCCCTCGGCGTCCGCGACCTCCACGCTCTCTCCGAGTCCGCCTGCGAAGCCGTGGCCGAGCCCCTCGCCGACGAACTCTCCGACTGGCTGCGAGCCCTTCTGCACACCGGCGTCCTCCTCGCCGACCGCGACCGCGACCGCAACCCCGACCGCGACATCGACGCCCACCGACCACCGCCCTCATGAGCACAATCAGCACCAGAAGCCGCACGGAGGCATCGACGTGGGCGACGGGGGCCTGGCAGACGACCCCGCATCCCTCGCGGCCGCCGGCGCCGTGCTGCTGCTCGGCGGACTCGCCGGCGCCCGTCTGCTGCGGCGCCGCAAGGCGGACGGCCCCGAGGACTGACCCCGGCCCCGTGGCCCCCCGTCTACGACTGCCGACAGCCCTCCTCGCCCCTCCCCCTCTCCACAGAGCAGGTGATTCTCCCAGTGAGCGTTACGGCGGAAGCGACAGCCGTCGCAGATTCGCGCGCCTCCCATACAGCGGAGCGAGGCCACCCCGTGACGTCCGCGGCACGGTTGTGCGTGGTCCCCGAGGTGCTGACGCCGTCGCACGCCCAGGATGTGCTGTCCTGGGCGCTGTCCGACATGGGCGAGTTCCAGGCAGCCACCACGCTCGACGGCCCGCCAGACGTCCGGCGGGCCAAGGTCCGAGACACGACCCTGCCCTCTGCCCTGGAGGAGGCACTGTCGAGGCTGCTGCCCACGGTGGAAGGAGTGCTGGGCGTCACAGCACCCGAGAAGCGGGTGGAGAGTCAGGTGACCGTCCACCAGGACGGCGACTACTTCCGCAGGCATCTGGACATCGGAGAAGGAAGACCAGCCACTCGACGGATCAGCTTCGTCTACTACCTGCACTCCCCGCTGCGCCCTTTCACGGGAGGCCAGCTCAGGGCCTACGACACGGTGACCACTGCTGAGGGAAACGTCGCCGCACCGTCGTTCCGCGACATCGAACCAGTCCACAACTCCATCGTCTTCTTCCCCTCGGCCAGCGTCTTCCACGAGGTTCTCCCCGTCTCGTGCGCCTCACTCCGGCCGGAGGACAGTCGGATCACCTGCAACGGATGGATCCACTGAACCCTGCCCATCCGCCTGTCCGAACAGGGCGCCCCTCGCCCGGCTCCAGCAGGCCCGCTGCCCCTGAGCGGTGTGTCGGCGGGCCGGGTCACGTGCGCCCTGCGGGGACGATCTTCCGCTGGCGCTCGGCGCTGATCCCGCCCGCACGTTTCGGCAGAGAGACCGCGCCGGAGAGATCCACAGTCGAGGAGGCGACGGCGACCTCGGCAGGCCCGGCGTCCAGATAGACGGCCACCGCATCCGGACCACGACCGTGCCGTGGGCTAACCGAGATCCCACGTCAGCCCTCGCAAACCTCGCTGCCGAAGTGGCCCCCTTCACCCCGCCGAGGACACTCGACTCCGCGCAAGGCGTCGAGGGATCGGCGCAGCCGGCGTTCTGCGAGTGAAGGCGTTCGTCGCCGCACCGGACAACGAGTCTCTCCCGTGCCGGTGGGTGCGTCGAGTGGGCTGACAGGCCCACGGAGACGCTGACAGGCAGCGCGCTCCGCCGTCAGCACGCGGTCGGCGGGCTGTCAGCGCGCCCGGGCAACGTCGTGGTCGTCGAGAACGACAACACCCGATCAGGAGAACCCCATGAACGCCGACAGCACCGCGAAGTCCCCCGCCGAGCTCGCCGAGTTCGTCGAGCAGGCCGCCACGAAGTTCGACATCCCCGGCGTCGCCGTCGGCGTGTGGGCGGACGGCCGGGAGGTGTACGCGTGCCACGGCGTGACCAGCCTCGACAACCCGCTGCCCGTCGACGAGGACACGCTGTTCCAGCTGGGCTCCACGACGAAGACCTTCACGGCGACGGCGCTGATGCGGCTGGTCGCCGACGGCCGCGTCGAACTCGACGCGCCGGTACGCCGATACGTTCCCGAGCTCGTCCTCGCGGACGAGAGGGCCGCGGACGAGATCACCGTCCTGAACCTGCTCAACCACACCTCGGGCCTCGACTGGAACATCATCGTCGACACCGGCGACGGCGACGACGCCCTGGCCGCCTTCGTGGCCGAGATGGCCGAGCTGCAGCTCATCGGCGAGCCCGGCGCCCGGGCCTCGTACAGCCAGGCCGCGTACAACCTGCTCGGGCGCGTCTTGGAGAACGTCACGGGTCTGACGTACGAGCGGGCCGTCTCCTCGCTCCTGTTCGAGCCGCTGGGACTGTCGAACAGCTTCTTCGGCGTCGCGGATGTCATGACCCGGCGGTTCGCCGTGGGCCACAACCCCGACGAGGACGGCGCCCTGTCCGTCGCGAAGGAGTGGCGGCTCACCCGGGGCAACAACCCCGGAGGGGGTCTCGCGTCCTCGGCGACGGACGTCGTCAGCTGGGCGCGGTTCCAGCTCGGCGACGGCGTCTCGGAGAACGGCGACCAGCTCCTGCCGACCGAGCTGCTGCACCGGATGCGGGAGCAGACGGTCGAGCTGCGCGGCAGCAATCTCGGCGACGGCTTCGGCATCTGCTGGTTCCTGCGCGAGGTGGACGGCGTGCGGACGATCGAGCACGGCGGCTCGACCAACGGCCAGTTCACCGAGCTGCTGATCGTGCCCGAGCGGAACTTCGCGGTCGTCGCCCTGTCCAACTCCGGCGCGGACGGCATCCCCTTCAACCGGGCCGCCGTCCGCTGGGCCCTGGAGCACTACCTGGGCGTGGTGGACAAGGACCCGGAGCCGCTCCCGTACGACGAGGCGCGTGCCCGGGAGGTCGTCGGGGCCTACGAGAACGACGCCATGACGCTCACGGTCGCCGCCGACGGGGCGGGGCTGACCCTCGCGGCCGCGATCAAGCCGGAGATCCGCGAGGCGGCCGACTTCGAGATGCCGGCGGACCACGAGCCGGCCGCGATGGGCCTGTTGCCCGCCAAGGACGAGTTCATCGTCACCGCCGGCGGACTGAAGGGGCAGCGAGGCTTCTTCTCCCGCGAGGTGAGCGGCGCCGTCGTCGGCATCGACCTCGGCGGCCGGGTCTTCAACCGGGTCCCCGCCGCCTCCGCGTGACAGACCCGCTCACGGTGTCCTCGCCGCCCCCCCTTGGGCGGCGAGGACACCGTCGTGTGCGGATCAGCGCCCGCCCTCAGACTCTCGTGGTTCCCAATGCTCGACTCAACGGCGAACACCCGCTCGAATCCGACCTAATATGCTGATCATCGTATTTTTCTTGGATTCACCCACACGGCGTTGATTCCCCCTCATATCGAAGTAGCCTGGCGGAACCCGTCAAGCCGAAGTTCAGCCTTCGGCCGTCGTACGGGGCACCGGGGGGTGGGGACACATGGGGGTTTCAGCAGCGCCGGAAAGCGGGAGCGGCCTCGTCCAGGCGGCGACGGAGCAACCGTCGGGGCGGGGAGCTTCCGAGCAGGGGGCCAAGGGGTACGAGCCTCTGCCGTCGGACGCCGACGCCGTTGCAGACCGCATCACCGCCTTCGCCGAGGCGAGGAATCTGCCCGCATCCGCAGACGTCCTCCTGGCGCGCGTCGTGACGGCGCTGAGGACGGGGGAACACGCCGAGGGATGGTCGCGGGTCGATCTGCTGGGCCTCGTCGAGCAGGCAGCGGGCCCTGGGGCAGAGAGCGGTGAGGGCAGTCCGACCCGGCGGGGGCTGCGCGAGCTCGCGCCGTCGCTGCTGGTGTTCCTGCCGCTCTGCGTCACATGGGGGTTCCTGGCCCTGGCCACAGCGGCCTACCAGGAGATGCTGAACGACCCTGCCGGGCGCCAGAAGGCCGAGGGCCGCTCCTTCCTCGAGCTCTGGCAGGCCGGATTCGACGGCCGGCTCGCGGCTGCGGCGTCCTTCCACTACGTGGCGTACTACACCCTGGCCGCGATCGGGTTTCTCGTCGCCGCCCTCTGGTGGTCCTGGCATGCCGGCCGGAGGGACGAGCATCGTGACGACGCGCAACTGGCCGAGCTGGCAGGCCTGTTGACACAGGCACAGTTTCTGCTGGCGCAGACGGCGCACGGCGCAGCGGCCCGCGTGGCACAGGACACCGAGCGTGCCGCGGCGCGTATCAGCGGTATGGCCCAAGACCTCGTCCGTGTCCAACAGGCGACGGCCCAGGCGGCGAAGAAGGCGGGAGAGCTTCTGGGCACGGCCAAGGACGCCGCAGCGGAGATCACCGCCGCGGCCCGCGAACTGCACAACGCCTCCGCCGACACACGGGACGCCCTGGGCGTCCTGGCCAGATCCGCCGATGAACTGGGCGAGCGTGGCACCGAGTTGTGTCAGGCGGGCCGCGAATCGGCCGATGCCGTCGCCGCGGCGGTACGGCAGACGGCGGACAGTGCGGGCGAGCAGCTCCGCAAGGTGGCCGACAGCGCGGGCGAGCAGGTACGGCAAGTAGCCGGACTCGCCGCCCAGGTGGTCCGGCAGGCGGGCGATGAGGCCGCGGGGGCGGTGCAGGTGGCCGGACAGCCGATGCTGACGGCGTCGGAGGCGCTCACGGAGCAGGCGGCGGCGCTGGCCCGGGCCGACGAGCGGCTTGCCGAGTCGGTCAGGCTGATCGTCGAGGAAGGCGCAGAGCGTTTCGGGGAGACCTACCGTCTCGCGGTCGCGGCCGCGGCGGTCGAGCTCAGCGCTCGGATCGCCGAAGCAGGCGAGGAGACGGGCCGTCGGCTGGCGGAGGTCTCCGAGCGCATGGGCCAGGTGAGGGACACGACCCGGCAGCATGCGGAGGGACTCCAGGACATGGCCGACGAACGCCGCCAGGCCGTGCGGGAGCTGCTGCGGACGGCCGGGGAGCTCCGCGATGTGCTCGCCCTCGCAGCCCGCGACCTGCGAGGGGCCGCCGCGTCGGCGACCGAGACCCAGGCGGGCGAGGCCCCGGCGACCGCCATCCCTCCAGCCGGCGCCTACGGAGAGCCGGACCCCACGCAAACGCTCCGGATGGAAGCCGAGCCGACCGTGGCCCCGGCCGAGAACGGATCCGACGGACTGTCCACGGATACGCCGTCGGACGGGGCGGAGCACACGTCGGACGAGACGCCGGCCGACGATGCATTCCCGTTGGCTCCGCCTGTCGGCAAGGTGCAGCCGTGAAGCGCCGCGCGCGGGGCTCGCGGCTGCCCCCGGGTGGGCTGGCAGGGTGGCTGTTCGCCGATCTGATGCTCGTCTTCGTTCTGATGGCTCTGGGCGGTCAGCTCGTCTCCAGCGGCCCGGGAGGCGACTTCGACGAGGTAAGGCGTGGCCGGCAGCCCACTCCCTCTCCCACAGCGACTACCCCGACCACCTCGCCTTCTCCGCCGCCAAAGCGCCGGGCCGGTCTGGATCCGCGCAGCAGGAAACTGGACTTCGACCTGTCCGGCGACGCCGACCTCGACGGACAGCTGCGCGACAAACGAGCCGAGTACGCGGACCGTCGCGTGGCCATGGTCTTCGTCTTCGGATCCGATGCGGGCTGCCCCACCTGTGCCGTGCAGAACCGGCCCAGTGCCGCGCTCGCCGAGTCCGTACGCGAGGACCTGCTCAAGGACCACCCCGGCGAATTCCCCGATGAGGAGGTGTTCTACCGGGCCTACATCGATGTGGGCGACGACCGCTCCGCAGGAGAGGTGACCTTGGAACTCTTCTTCTTCGTCGACCCCTGACCGCTCTCTCCCCACTCTCGCCGTGTCAGAACGAGGTGAACGAGGTGAATGAGTGAATGCTCACGACGCTCACGGGCTCTTCAAGGAAAGCCGCGCCCGTGCCCAGGCCGTGCACGACGCGCTGGCCGCCGACCCCCAGCCGGAGGACGAGACCGGGCAGCGTCTGGCCCAGCAGTTGGAGGAGCACGCGCGTGCGCTGATGGCGCTCATCGACGACTCCATCACGGTGGGTCTGGTCGGCCGGTTCAGCGCAGGCAAGACGCTGCTGCTCGGCGCCGTCCTCGGCAAGCCGGACCTGCTGCCGGTCGAGCTGCGCCCCACCACCGGCAATGTGACGGCGCTCTACCTCAAACGCGGAGAACCCGGCAGCTCCACAGCCCTCGGCAGTCAGACCACGGTCCAGTACATGTCGCCCCTCGAGTTGAGCGACTGCATCCGCTACATGGCCCAGCAACTCGTCAGCGACGTCCGCAAGGCACTGCCCGATGCCGACACCAGTTCCTTGGAGTCCCTCGACCCGCTGGCGATGGACTGGGCCGGGCTCTCCTCGTGGGCGAAGCACACGTTGTGGGAATCCTCCGCGGGCAACGCCGCCCTGCGGGGAGCGGCCGAGGAACTGCTGCGGCTCGGTCACGCACTGGCCGCCGGGCCGTCGCTCGTAGGGGCACGCGTCCCGACGTCGCCGGAGGTGGTGAAGGCCGCTCTGGACCTGGGAGATCCACCGACGACGGACGGCGGCTTCCCCGTCAGGAGCGGGCCGGCCGTACTGAATCCGAACACGATCGGCGCCGACAGGCAGGCCATGCACGCCTCGTTCCCGCTGATCGCCCGGGTCTCCTACGAGGTGCTGCTGCCGCCCGACGTATGGGAGGTCGGCGAACTTCCGTCAGACCAGCAACTGGTCCTCCTGGACTTCCCAGGACTCGGCGCGGGCAGGTCCCAGCGCCGGGACGAGTTCCTCAGCCGGCGGGAGCTGGCCCATGTGGCGGTCATCGTCATCGTCGACCGCGTCGAGCAGCCGGGTGAGGGCGAGCCGCTGAAGTTCCAGGGGTTTCTGCAGTCCCACCGGCGCAAGGACCAACAGGTCGCCGACGCCGTACTGCTGGCCGGGACGAAGTTCGACGTCGTACCCGTCCCGGCACTGCCGACGGCTGTGCCGGCCACCACCGGCTGGCTCGTCGACTCCTCACAGCGCATGGCCGGATTCCACGACCTGGCGACCCAGCTGCTGCCCGGGCACCCGGGCAGGGCCTGCGTGGTCTCTGCCGTACGGGCGATCGACGTCACCGGGATGACGTACTCCGATCTGTCGCCCCAGTCCCGGCAGGAGATCGACCAGGCCCGAAAGCAGCCCGCCGCATCGCCGGCCCAATGGCAGGCGCTGCGCTCCCGGCTCGCGAAGGACGACCCCTACAGCCCGTGGGCCACCTGGCTCGCCGACTACGCGGACGACGCGGGAATCCCGCGTCTCCGCAGCATGATCACCGCCCATGTCCAGGAGCACGGGCTGGCGCAGAAGACGGAGGCGGTGGACCGGTTGCGGCAGCAGATGGAGGGCACCGCCCTGCGTCTGGCCCGTGCCCTCACGCCGCTGGACGGGTCCCGCACAGTCGAGACCGACCAGCTCTCCGCCCGCTTCAACCGTCTCCGCAACGATCTCATGGCCATGCTGGAGGACATCCGCACCCTGCACAACCCGATGAAGGCGCAGGTCACCGACGCCGGGGACGCGCTGTTGGCCGAAGTACGCGACTCGGCGATCCAAGAGATCATGCTCCGTCCGGAGTGGCAACGGCTGCTGCACAACCTCGAAGGGGACTACGTACGCAAGGGGGCCGCCCCGCAAGGCCCCGCGAACGACCTCTTCCTCCCGCAAGACGACGACCTGTTGGCGTGGCCGCAGGAACGGGAGATCGACACCACGACCGCCTTCGCCAAGGCTTTCGCCGTCACCGTGCGCGGCCATGTGATGGAGGGCAGCGGGCGGCTTCTGCAGTGGCTGCGGGAATGGACCGCCAACGCCCAAGACCGGCTCGCAGAGCACCGCACCTGGTACGAGTCGGACGAGACGCAGGACCTGCTGGATCGCTTGCTGCCCTCCATGGAGCACGGGGAGATCCGGCGCAGCAGGTTCGCCGAAGCCGTGACGCTCGACCGGCTGCGCACCGCGCTGGGCGCGGCGCAGCCCCGCTGCCCCCTCACCGACGAGGCCATCGGGCTTCGTTTCCCGCTGCGCCATGACCACGCACTGCCCTGGCACCACGCGGTGTACGAACGTCCCGGAGTCCTGCAGGACGCCCTGCCCCGTCATCAGATCAACACCGCATGGATGAGACGTCAGCTCGCCGTGGCGGCAGCCGATCTGGTGATCGGGCAGATGGCCGAACAGCTGAAGGGGTATGCGGCGGCCGTCGAGAGGCGGCTGAGCGAACTCCACCAGGCGCTGCCCGCTCCGGGCGAACTGCGCCATCGTGGCACCCCCGGCATCGCAGGGGCGCCCGGCCGTCCGGGCCCCGACTCGCCGCGTGCGGGCGGCGGGGGAACCACGCAGCTTCAGATCCTCCTCGACGAATGGGGTATTGACCGATGACGGTTCAGGTCTCGTTCGAGGCTCCGCCGGGCGGCGGTGTCCAGCAGCTCGGTGACAGGGTGTTCCGCCTTCACGAGGTCGAGGAACGGATGCCGCTGCCGTCGGTCGTCCTGCGCACCCAGGCGGACCAGCCGTCGGTGACCGTGCAGAGCTTCTACGTCACCGAAGTCCGCGGCGCTCACCCGGAGCTGAGGTCCTGGCTCACCTCGTCGTGGATTCCGGCGCCGACGAACCCCCGGGTCGTGGCCGGGGTCCACAGGGTGACGGGGCCGGACGCCTCGGTGCCCCTGGCGATCGCCCGTTCCGCCTCACCGCAGAGTCCCCATCGGGCTCGCGGAGACGTAACGGCCGGCCGTGCGGACCTCACGGTCGAAGTCTCGTTCGCCTTCGAGCGCATCGCACCCGACGGCCGCAGTCTGCCCGGATATGTCACCGTCCTGCTGGAGTTCGCCGAGCCCGGCGCCGATCCGATGTCGGAGCCTGCTCCTCGGTTCGATCACATCCTGCGCCGGCTCGACGGCGCCCCCTACTATCCCCAGTACGTCGCCGTCGACTTCGGCACCACCGCGTGCACCGCCACGCTCCACGACTCGCGGGAGATCGTCGCCCGGCCCGTCGACCCTCACCAGCAGAAGGCGCTCGCCGGGAGCCTGGCCCGGGTAGTCTCCGGGCGCCCCGCGCAGGAGGCCGCGGCCACGGAGTACCAGGAAGCGCTCGACCGCATTCTCAAGACGATCGCGGAGCACTTCCCCGACGAGGCGTGCCGCACCGCCAAGCAGCTCGCGGCCCGGCTCATCGCATCGGCTTCCGCCGACGCCGAAGCACCGCTGCTGCACGCCGCCGCGCGACTGCTGGAGCGGGAGATGTCGGACGCGGGCGAGACTCTTCGGCGCTGGCTGGCGCTCGAACTGCACCGAGCCTACGACGTCGCCTTCAGCACTCCGGCACTGGAGAGGATGCATCTGATTCCCGTCGCCTATCGGGGCAGTCAGAAACACGATCTGGTTCGGCCCATGGCGCTCTCGGTCGAAGTGGCCCCTCGCGGCGAGGGCGACGGCCTGCAGGTCGCGTTCGGCGAGGCCGAGCAGCCTGCGAGCAACCTCAAGGCCTTCCTCGGCAGGCGCGAGCCCTTCGATCTGACGACACGCTCGGGTGGGTCTGTTCCCGGCCTCACCAGTGACGTCCTCACCGCCCATGTCTACCGGCTGCTGATCGAGGGCGCCGAGAAGTACACGGTGGACCCCGCCACGTCGGCACCGCGCTATCTGCGCCATCTCGTGGTCACCTACCCGACGATCACCCCGCCGGCCGCCCGTGACGCACACGTCGAACTGGTGCGTTCGGCACTGGACGCACTCAGCGTGGTCAGCGAGTTCGACGAGGGAGTCGCGGCCGGGCTCTTCTTCGTCATGCGCGCCTTCGGCGGCGACAACACAGGCGGGCTGGAGGCCCTTCGGGCTCGTTCCCGTCCGGTGGAAGGCGGCGACCGGCTCAGGTGGCAGCAGCATCTGCTGGTGATCGACATCGGGGGCGGCACCACCGACACGGCACTGCTGCGCCTCTCCCTCAGCGACATCACGGAATCCGTCGACGAAGAAGGCCAGGGTCTGGGCCAGGCCGGCATGGAACGGACCGCCGTCGAGACGGACGCCTCCCCAGGAGCGGCCCCGACGCCGTCCACGCGGGGCCGACGCTACCTGCTCAAGCCGGAGGTGCTCGGCTCCAGCGGTCACACCCAGCTGGGCGGCAACCTGTTGACGCTGCGCGTCTTCTACTGGCTCAAAGCGCACATCGTCGACGCCCTCATCGGCTGGGCCATCGACACCGGTCGTACCGCGGTGACGGATTTGAGCATCGGCGAAGCCCTGCGCGGGGACGACGGGCGGCCGCGGAGCCTCGCCAAAGCCGTACTCCGGCACGGCCTGGACCCCGAACTGGTACCGGCGGACGTCCGCGTAGCCCTCCGCGCCTATCTGCCCACGCACTACGGCGAGGACGGCGACGCTCCGCCCGGCCGCCGCGGCGCGTTCGAGACGCTCTGGAACCTGGCCGAGGACATCAAGCAGGAACTGGGCGCCGCGGACCGTGAGCCACGCAGCAAGGTCATTACCGCCGCCGAAATCCGTGAGATCGTCGGTGTCTCCGCGCCCGGACCTTCTTTCCGGCTGCTGGACGCGGGAGCAGCGGGGAGTTCCGGGAGCGAGTTCACCGCAGACGTCGAGCTGGACAGCGAGGGCCTCAAACAGCTGCTGCGTCCGGTGATCGCCAAGGCGGCCGGTGTGGCCGCTCAGTTGGCCCGGACCCGACTGGCGCGTGACTCGGACCCCAACCTCGACATGATCATGCTGTCCGGTCGGAGCAGCGCCATGCCGATGGTCCGCGACACCGTGGTGGAGGAGTTCACCCGCCCGGTCGGCGGCGACGCGCAGGCGCTGCAGTGGAACCCCACCGCCATCGAGGCGGAGACCCGCTATGCCAAGCAGCTCACCTCGATCGGCGCAGCCTGGGGCCAGAGCATCCGGGAGACGCACGGCGCCCTGGTGACGCTTCCAGCGGACGACGACCCGCATGCCGCCCAGACCACCACCCTGGCCATCAGCACGGACCGTCTCTTTCGCAGTCTGCCCTGCGACTTCACGCTGCACGGCCAAGGCTCGGTCCAGCACACGGTCCTGCGGGCCGGCGACCCGTTCGAGGAGATCGACGCCTCCGGAACGCTCGCCAGGCGCACCCTCCCCCTGCGACTCAGCCCGCTGATGGAGATCCACCGCCCGATCATCGCCGACCTGTCCATTCAGTGGGGCGTCTACCGCGTCGGCGACGAGGCCACCGAGTCGGGCTACCAGCTCCGGGAGCTGCTGTGGTTCGGCAACGACGAAGCCCGCATCAAGCCGGAGATCTACGGCGCGCTGCAGATCCAGCAGGAGGGCCTGCACGCCTCGCTGCTGCTGTGCAGGGGCGTTCCGCACCACTACGTCCCCGCCTCACAGCACTCCATCCGGGAGGCGGTGCCCGAGGAGCACGTCCGTGACGGGCTGATCACCCGGATGCCGTGGCCTGTCGGGGTCAGAGGGCTTCGCCCCTACGGCGCTTGGAGTCCGGTCGTCGAACTCTTCCCGGCCGGCCCCACGATGGGCGGAGACGATGCGAACAGTACGGGCAGCATGTCCCTGTCCTTCCACCGTCACGACTCGCCGGCGAGTGACGCGCTTCCCGGCGCCGAGGCCGTGATCCCGGCCGCCGCGCTGGGCAGCCGCTACGAGTTCTACGCGATGCCGCCGGGCGCCGCACCGCTGCGGATCGCCGAGTGCGAGGCGCCGAGCACCGCTCATCCGGAGACCGCCCACCGGGTGGCGCTGGACGCCGAGGGGCAGCTCACCGTAGTGCGCGGCAAGCTCCGGCACCTGACCGCACGCACCCTGCAGGACGTCGAGGACTACGTGGGAGCGGTGCTCACGCGCCCCATGCAGGCCGGACGGATGGAGTACAACCCTGCTTGGGACCCCTTCACGGGGAGGCACTGATGGGCGAGAGCGGTGACACTCCTGCGGTCAGGCCACCCGATGCCACGCTGCTGGCAACGGCGCTGAACGACATTCTCCGCAACGCCGGCGAGCCCGTGCGAAGCATTGTCCGCGACGGTTTCCATGAGCTGTCCCGGTACCTGAGCCAGCAGGCTCATGACCGCGAGCCTCACGGCGTCCTCTTGGCCGACACGCGCCTGAAGACACTGCGCGACGCCGTGGAGATGGTCGTCGCCCTCGTGGCGCCCGCCGACGCGGCCGAGGAAGGGGCTGGTGTCGCAGCTCTCGGCTCGACGCCGGACTCTGCTGGACAACTTCCGCAACCGCCCGTCGCCGACGCTCTCCCCGTCGAGGACGTCACCCCGGCGGACCCGTCCGACGCGCTCGACTCGGTCGCCCAGGACAGACCCGGTCCTCAGGAGCAGTCGACGCCTGCCGCGCCGGGCACCGCTACTGCCACACCAGTCCTCGTCCCTCCGGAGGAACTGCTCTGTCAGTACCTCACCAGCGAGTTCGCCGAGCTCACCGCGTCCGGCTCCCCGACCTGGAAGGCCCTGATCCGGCCCGAGCTGTTCCA
This sequence comes from Streptomyces sp. NPDC051907, assembly GCF_040681075.1. Lineage (NCBI taxonomy): Bacteria > Bacillati > Actinomycetota > Actinomycetes > Kitasatosporales > Streptomycetaceae > Streptomyces > Streptomyces sp. NPDC051907. The sequence continues at coordinate 23,238 of NZ_JBFAYB010000015.1, forward strand.
GGTCGCGGAACCCTCGGGCGTTCCTCCGACGAAGCTGGCCGACGTGTGGCGCACGCTGCATCTGTTCGCGCTCCGCCTTCCGCAGGAGGAAGCGCAGCGGTCGCGGACCCGCTGGCACGCGCGGGCCGCCGAGCACCTCGGCGATGTGGACACCGACTGCCTGGTACCGGCTCTCCCCGGAGTCGTCGAAGCACTGCCGTTGCGGGACCCCCGGTCCCCCATGGCTCCGGACGCGGTCCGCGAACACGCTGGGGCGCTCCTCGCTCGCGCCAAGGGCGGAAGCACCGAGCCGTCCGACGAACTCCGATACGTTCTCGCCCTGATCCAGGAATGCGCGTGCGAGAACCTGCTCCTGGCGCAGAGCGACCCCTGTCTCTTCACAGCGCTGGAGATCCTTACAGGCAGCAGTCCAGAACGTCTGAGCAACGACGCTGCCAGGGAGAGCTACCGCCAGCTGGTCGATGTACGACTGGCCGAGCTGGCCCGCTCCGTGCGGATGGGCGCCCAGGTGGAGCCCGCGCTCATCAAGGCGGACGAGGCGCTGGCCGCCCTGGTGCACGACCCGCTGGCCCGGCCCGAGAGCTGGTGGCACCAACGGCGCCGCGCACTCCAGAGGAAGCTGACCGCCCACCTCAGCTCGCGCGGCACCGATGTTCAAGCCTATGAGCAGCTGACCGCCTACGGCGAGAACGACAACCGGACCAGGAGCGACATCCCGTCCAAGGAGCGGTCCGGAGTAGCCATCCTGTGGTGGCTCCGGCTGCCGTACCAGGTGAAGGACGGGAACTGGGAGAAGGGCCGCAAGATTCATGAGAAGTTCAATGCTTGACGAAGCCCCCGAGGCGACGTTGCCGGGCGCCGTGCTCCGCGCCACAGAGGTACTGGCTCGCACGGCGGTCGGCAGCGGCGGCCCGATGCCGCCTTTGGACCCCTGCCTGCTTGCCGATGTGGAACGGGTGAGGCAGGGCGCCGGTCAGGCAGTGCCCTTTCGCATAGCGGCCCCGCGAACCCATCCGGGGCCCGCCGTCACGGTCCGGGCCCTGCTCGGCCGGCCGCCCTGCCACCACAGCGAAGTACTGGCCCTCACCCATCGCCTCACCGTCCAGCAGCAGTCCGCCGACACCCCGCGGCTGGACCTCGGCGGTGTCGGCCCTGTCCTGGACCGCCTGGCCGACGAGCTTCTGCGTCTGAGCCGGGGCAGCTTGGACTCGGCGCTCGCAAGGTTTCTTCGGCTACGGCAGGACAGTGCGTCCGGCAGGCTGGCCGACTCGTACCAGGGAACGGACAGATGCCTGCGGGCCTGGCGCGCCGTCAACGACATCGTCCTGCTCGCCGCGCGGCTGAGCCCCCACACCGTCCCACCGTTGCTTGCCGCGACTGCCCGAGCCCCCGCCGTATGGACGGCTCCTGGACGGGGGCCCTACGCATCGGCGCTGCTCGAAGCCCTGGGACCGCGCCCGTTGGAAGTGACGGACTATCCCGTGGGCGGGCTGCCCGGCCACTCGTCCAAGGACGAACTCCTGCAGTCGGCCGTGCCGCACCGCATCCGCCGTGCCCACGCCGCCTGGCTCGTCGCGGCTGTCGACGATTTCCTCCCGCCGTCCGGCCAAGTCGGCGAAACGCTCACCGCTCTGGCCAACACCACCGTGGCGTCGCAGCCGCCCCAGAGGATCGCCGTGCTGGTGCACCTCCCCAGCCCGTCCGCGACAGCCAACCCCGCCGCGCGGCACGTCTGGCTGACTGCTCGGGCGCACCGGCAGCTGGGACTGCGTGCCGGGCTCAGCCCGGTGCTGACGGTGCCCGGCGAGGCGGCCGTGGAAGCAGCGGAGTGGACGAGCCCCCCGGCCGGCGAGGCTACTGGGCGCCGGGCGCCGAACAGCGAGCTGACCGGGACTGTGAGCGGAACCCTTGCGCCCTGGCTGGCAGCTGCCGCAGCCGGGGGCCCACGGGACACCGCTGAGCAGCTCTGCTCAGCCCTGGTGGACGTGCGGCTCGCTCTCGCCGGCGAAGCCGCCGCCGCGGGGATGCCGCTGGACGCCGAAGGGATCCCTGGGCGGGGCGGGATCGCACCGCAACCCGGCCTGTGCCTGGACCTCGCTCACGCCGCCGCGCTGCGGCAGCGTCTGGAGGGCTACGCCTGCGCACCCGTGGCGGCGGCCGCTGCGAAACAGCTAAGGACCCGACTGACCCGGCCGGAACCTCACTCGCACCTCCGGCCGAGAGAAGGTGGTCAACCATGATCGACGCGGAGACTCTGGGCTGGCTGCTGGCCCTGTCGCTGATGCTCAACGTACTTCTCGCGGTCGCCTGGCGAAGAGCGCAGTCGCACCGCTCGCGGTCGGACACCTTCCCGCCGCTCGAGCCGTTCTCCACCGATCCGATGACGCATGCGCATCTTCCCGCACCGGACATCTTTGTTCCGGAGCCGACCAGGCCGCCCGGCCATGGGCTCCTCCCGGCGGAGCCCACGTCCTTCCCCTTGCCCGGCCCCGTCGGCGCGCAGGCCCCATCGCTCCCGGAGCCGGACGCGAGGCCCTGGCATCCGGAACTCCACGATCCCGAACCCGTCGAACTGGGCGAACAGCCTGAGCCGGCCGAGCCCATCGATCTTCCTGCGCCACCCGGCCGTCCACCAGAGCACTTCGCCCCCGTGCTGGGCAGCCTCCCCCTCGATCCCCACGCCGTACCGGACAGCGCGGTCGACGGCGTCGACCTCGGCACCCTGCGCGTGCGGGCCGCTTCCGTTCACGGCGACCGCCGACGCAGTCCCGCTCGCTCCCGCGGTGACAGCTTCCTGCTCCACCCCCTGCGACAGTTCGACCGGCCTTCCCTGGCCTCGATCATCGCCTCGGGACCGGTGTCCGGGGGCGGGTTGAGCATCCTGACCGCCCACGCCTGTCGTTCACTGGCCACGAGTCTGGACGGCTTCTCCAAGACGCTGGCCGAACTGCAGGAGGGCGACCAGACGGAAGCCATGACCGCGGTCCTCACGGCCCTGTTGCGGGACGCTGCCCAGACACTGGCCGCCAAGGTCCGCGCGACCGGAGCCGGCCGGGACGGCGCCGTCGAGATCACCTGCCTCGTCTCTCCCTACGGAGACTCCTTCGACCGCACCCATCTGGTCTTCGGCGTCGGCGCCGGCAGACTCCTCCGGCTGCGGGGCGGCGCCTGGGACACGCTCTTCAACGCATTCGACGCTGGGGCATTCGATGCTGGGCGCCCGCACAGTCCCGCCTCGACTCCCGCTTCCATGCCGGACCGTCCGCAGGACGTAACGTGGCGGCGGATCGAGACGAAGCCGGGCGACGCCCTGGTGCTGTGCACCGGCCACTGCGTGGACCTGTTCACCGGCCGGAGCAACGAAGCACTGACTACGGCGTGGTCACAGGGTCCACCCCAACTGCCTGCCGTTATGGGCCACTTCGACCAGCCGGTTGCCCTCGGCGGCGCCGACCGGACCGCAGTCTGTCTCTGGGAGCACGAACGCCCGGGTTGAGAGGCACGAGTACGACACCTTGCTCAGCGCCCAGCCGCGCGCCGTCGCAGGCCCGACGCTCGACGGCGTCGCGTCGCGCCCTCGGGCACATCTGGTGCTGGCCCACCCGCGACGCCGACGATCTGGCTGATCCGGTCCGACGGGCATTTCACGGACGGGGATCGAGGCGGGGCACGCTCATGAGGCGACGCCTCCCTCGGGTGCGCCTGCCCATGCGGCCAGTGCGGCGGTCCGCTGTGCACTGCGGATCCCGGCATCGGTGGCGCGGGTGGACCAGGCGATGTGCCCGTCGGGACGAACGAGCACTTCGGTCACGCCGTGCAGGTCCGCGTGCTCGTCGTGCTCCGTGACGGCATGAGCGGCGACTCGTGAGCCCCATCCGAGCGGGAGAGCCTGAGGCGGATTCGCGTCCCCTGCGAGGTCGAGGAGGACGAAGCGGCCCCCGGGCAGCAGTTCGTAGACGCGTATCGCCTCCGAACCGACGGCGGCCAGACCTATGTCGGGCACCCGCCGTCCGACCAGCGGGTCGGCGTCGGCGGTCGCGGGCGGGTACGCGATGCTCAGCGCGGAGACCCGTCCCGCGAGCAGCCGGTTGACGTCCTCCAGGGAGAGGAGTTCGTCGAGGAGCCTGCGCAGGGCGACGGCGGGCAGCTGGTACTGCGGCACGAGGGTCAGCTCGGCGAGCAGGGTCTGGACTTCGGTGTTCTCGGTGACTGCCTGTCCGACGGGGCGGCGTTCGGCGTCGTACGTGTCGAGGAGCCCGGGAGGAGCCCAGCCGTTGACGGTGGCAGCCAGCTTCCAGCCCAGGTTCATGGCGTCCTGCAGGCCTGTGTTCAGTCCCTGACCGGCCGCGGGGAAGTGGATGTGGGCGGCGTCCCCGGCGAGCAGGACGCGGCCGGACCGATAGGCGGCGGCGAGGCGGGTGGCGTTGCCGAAGCGCGAGAGCCAGCGCGGCTGCGCGACCCCGCAGTCGGTGCCGCAGATCCGCGTCAGCGAAGTGCGGAACTCCTCCAGAGTCACCGGCTGCCCGGCCGGAATCCGCATCCGCTCCGGATCGATGCAGACGAACCGGGTGAGCCCGCCCTCCAGCGGTACGACCAGCACGCCGCAGTCCCGTGCGGCAGCGAGGACGGCGGGATCCGCGTCGACCTCCGCGAAGTCCCCGAGCATGCCGGTCAGTGTCTCGTCGGCGCCCGGGAAGCCGATGCCGGCGGCCTGCCGCACCAGGCTGCGCCCGCCGTCGCAGCCGACCGCGTACTGCGTCCGTACGGTCTCGACGGCCCCGCCGGGCCCGCGCACCTCCAGCTCGACGCCGGCGGCGTCCTGGCGCAGCCCGGTGGTCTCGTATCCGCGGCTGATGCGGACGCCCAGCTCTCCCGCCCGCTCCTCGAGCAGTGCCTCGGTGCGGGCCTGGGCCAGGAAGAGGGTGTAGCCGTGGCGGGAGTCGAGCGCGGCGAAGTCCAGCCGGGTGTCCAGACCGGCGAAGTGCCAGCCCGGCACTGGCTTTCCGAGGGCGAGGAAGCGGGGCGCGAGGCCCCTCATGTCCATCAGCTCCATGCTGCGCGGGTGCAGGGTCAGCGCCCGTGAGTCACGCTGCGGCTCGGTGCGCCGCTCCACGATCCGGGTCCGTACGCCCGCCAGAGCCAGCTCGCAGGCGAGCATCAGCCCGGTCGGGCCCGCACCCACGACGAGCACGTCGGTGTCCGTCAATGTGACCTCCACTATTTAGTGAACATCGTTCACGTGAACGATGTTCACTATAGTGGTGCCCATGAGCAACCCGTCAAGCAGCCCGTCAGCCCGCACCCGTGGACGCCCCCCACGGCTGGACCAGGCGCGCACCGTTGAGACAGCCCTGGACCTGCTCGACGAGGCCGGGCTCGACGCGCTGACCATGCGGCGTCTGGCTGACGCGATGGGCGTCCAAGCCGGCGCGCTGTACCGCTACTTCGCCACCAAGCAGGAACTGCTGACCGCGATGGCGGAACGGATGCTGTCCGACGTGGGCGCACCCGCAGGTCCAACTGGCGGAGACTGGAGCGAGCGGCTGGCCGACCTGGCCAGAGCGATGCGCACCGCGTTGCTCGCCCACCGCGACGGCGCCCGCGTCTTCGCCGGCACGCACTCGACCGGGGCGCACACCCTGCACTTCGCCGACACCGTCACCGGCGTCCTGCGCAAGGCCGGCTTCGACGACGCGGACGCGGCACGCGCCCTGATGGCGGTGGCCCATTTCACCGTCGGCCACACCCTGGAAGAACAAGCCGCCGCTCTGGAACCGGGCACAGAGGCCCCCGCAGACCCGGGCCGCCTGGCCGATGCCGTCGCGGCCGGGTCGTACCCCCACCTCACGGCCACCCTGCCCGTGCTCACCAGCACGGACTTCACCGCCCACTTCGAATTCGGCCTGCGCCTACTCGTCGAGGGGCTGCGCGCCCTGCGACAGCAGCGCTGACGTCGAGTCCCGAATGGTCGATGAGGCAGCAGACACCGCCCTTGCCCTCGCGACCGGCGAGACATACAGCCGCCCCACCCACCACAAGAAGGGCGCCAAACCTCGTCGTCGCCACCTTCGGCCGGGCGACCGGTCCACGACGATGGACCCGATTCCCCTGTTGTCCGGCAACCCCTCCTTCGGCTGAGCCATAATCCAGAGGAGCCCCACCGCCGTCCAGCCGCCGACACACACAGAGTCCGGAGTACGGTTGCCCAGTCAGCGCGCCGCCCGGCGGCGTCGGGACACTCTCATCCTCGCCTCAGGACCGGTGCTCGGCGCCGCCGTGGGCCTGGTGACCAACGTGATTACCTCCGACTGGAATTGGTGGTTGTTCGCCTCTCTGGTCCTGCTCGTCTCGCTGTGTGTGGCCGGAGCCGCGTCCCTGCCGACTCCCGTGGACGCACAGGATCCAGCCGTCGAGCCGGCGAGCGCGGTCTCCACTCTTCCTCCCGTGAGCGCTGTCTTCACCGGTCGCCGCCGCGAGCTCGAGAGCTTCCTCTCTCATCCGGAACGTCCGGATCATCGATCGGCGGTCTTCCTGATCACCGGCGAACCCGGCGTCGGAAAGACCGAGCTCGCGGTGCAGGCCGCGCATCGGCTGACTCACCGGTTCCCCGACCGCTCATCGACGATCTGGACGACTACCGCCTCCCTCTTGCGGATGCCGCGGCGGAAAGACTGGGCGACTCAGCCTCAGCTCGAATGCGAGCATGCTTGGTCGGCGCCTGGGAAATCCTGGTCCGCGACCACGCTGAGACGGCCGTTGAGATCAGTGGCATGATCAGTGTGCTCACGCCGCTCACGTCCTCATCCGGCAGCCATCTGAGCGCCACGTTCTCTGAGGCATCGGGTTGCACCGCTCTGACGATCCCGGACGACAGCCTCATGATGGCAGTCACGCTCGTTCATGAGCTTCAGCACGCCAAGCTCTACAGCCTTATCGATCTGCTCGCCCTCACCCAGGGCGAGTCGAGCGAACGCCATTACGCTCCTTGGCGGGACGATCCTCGTCCCATCGACGCGCTGTTGCAGGGGGCGTACGCCCATCTCGGCTTGACTGCTTTCTGGCGGCGACGGCGGAGGACTGAAACCGGCGGAGAACGACTACAGGCAGAGGTCCAGTTCGCGCGCTGGCGCTCGGCGTCGCTCACTGCTGTGGACACTTTGCTGGCGTCTGGCGGACTCACCCCCGCGGGAGTCGTATTCGTCTCCACGATGCGGGAGACGCTCAGCGCCTGGAACACCGAGCCGGTAGCACCCTCAGCGCTGAGCACGGCGCTCGACCTGAACATCGAACACAGGGCCAGATGGGAAGCCGCCCACGGAGCACCGTAGAGATAGGGTCGGGCGCCAGGTTCCGGTTCGATTCCACGTCCGAGATCTACCCAATTCGAAACTGGCAGGCGGTGACCATCGTTGAACGAGCAGCCCCTGAGCGATTCACGTGATCTCGATACTGGAGTGATCGACATCAGTACCGAATCACTGCGTGAACTGAAACTCGCGGATCAGTCAGTCCTTACGCAAGCCGTCCTGAAACTGCTTGATCGGTCGGCCGTTACCGGAGGAGCGATCGGCTTCCAGTCCGCTGTCGGTCCTGCCTAGCGTCAATGCCTTGTGAGTCTGCCCCAGCTTGCTGGCGCAGACTCACAAGGCATCACGCTCCAGTACTGGAGGCAGCTCCAGTCGGCAGGGGCTCTGCCGGCCTCGGTCCCGTCCGGGACAGAGGCGGCCGGCCGCACCGCGACTGGTCCTCCACCGCCGCCTTGGCCGCCGGAGTCCGGAGACCGCCAGCTGGACGCGTGGGCGCCGGCCCGCGCAACGATGGTCCCGCTGAACCAGGTGCCCGTCGCGGCCCAGCCGTCCCGCACAGGGCCGCGCCACGCGTCATGGTGAGCGGCGCACGACGCGGTGGGTCCTAGCGAGGCATACGGGAGCACGGCTCGCTCCGGCCGCCTTCCTCCGGTGTGGCTGCCTCATCCGCGGCCAGGAGTGCCGCGCTGACGAGCGTGGCCAGCAGGTCGATGTCAGAGCGGGTTTCAAGGCGCACCGTCACCCAGCCGGAGGGCTGGCAAGGCACCGTGAGGGCGCTGGATCGCCGCAGTGCGGGCAGCAGCCTGGCGATCATGCTCCAGGTCAGGTGAACGTCTGCTGCAGAGTCGCCGTGGAAGTGGACGACCTCCCGAATACCGGTGCAGAGGCAATTGCGTGCACCGCAGCAAGCACGCCCTCGCGACAGCGTCGGCCACTCCGCGAGACGCGCGTTCGCGCGTTCGGCCAGGTTCATGCGCCCAGCCTGCCAGGTCTCGGCCCGGCGGCACAGAGCTCGAGCATGGATCGGGGAGCGAGTGCGCCGACTCGTACCCCTGGGGGAAGCGGGCGGGTCGTGTTCTTCCCCATGTCATGCACTGTCCATGAGCGGGACGACAGGCCGCCGCACTCTGGAAGTCCGCAGCCTTCCCCGACCTGGACGGGTGCATGCTCGACAGAGCTGCGCCGCAGGGTCTGTGGCCGACACGGGGCGGCCACAGACCTCCGCGCGCGATCCGGTACGGCCTGTAGCAGCGAGATCGTCCTGCGGCAGGGCCGCGGCTGGTGCAGAGTAGGGGTATGAGCTGGCGACGGCGCCTTGCCGATCTGCGGCAGCCGTGGCAACCGAGTCACGCGTGGTTGGCGATACCGCTCGGGCTGATCGTCGCGATTGCGGTGGTCGACGTCCTCGCTCCCGGCGACATCCATCTAGGGCCTCTGCTGATCGTCGCCCCCGCCATCACCCCGTGGTTCGCCGGTCCCTGGCTGACCGGGCTGGTGGGCGCACTCGCCGTGGCGGCTCAGGCGATCATCGCGGTCCTGCGCGACCGAGACCAGCTGTTCTCGACCAACCACCAGGTGCAGATCGCTGCCCTCGCATCGCTCTCGCTCGTCATCGTGGTCTTCTGCCACCAGCGCCAGCGCCGCATTCGTCAGCTGGACCAGGTGCGGTCGGTGGCCGAAGCCACCCAGCGAGTGGTTCTGCGTCCGCTGCCCCATCGCATGGGCCCACTGCGCATCGCCTCGGCATACCGAGCAGCCGACGACGAGGCACTGATCGGCGGGGACCTGTACGCGGCGACTCGGACGGAGAACGGGACGCGCCTGCTCATCGGCGACGTTCGCGGCAAGGGCATGAACGCCATCAGCGACGCCTCCGTGATCATGGGAGCCTTCCGGGAAGCGGCCTATCGGTCGGCCAGCCTCGCGGAACTCGTCGCCACCCTGGAAGACAGCATCCGCCGACACCTGACCGAGCACGCGCCCCACTCGGAGGCGGACGAGCTCTACGAGCAGTTCGTCACCGCGCTCCTGCTCGAGATCCCAGACGAAGATCCCGTGGCGGGAATGATCAATTGCGGGCACCCGCCACCGCTGCTGCTGCACGACCATCAGGTGAGCACCCTCCACCCGCGCCACGCCGAGCCCCCGCTGGGCATATTCGACCTGCCCAGGACCGGCCTGGCCCTCGACCCGTTCACCTTCGAGGAAGACGACAGCCTTCTGCTCTACACCGACGGCCTCATCGAGGCCCGCTCGTCCGACGGCTCCTTCTATCCGCTCGCGCAACGCGTCGCCCAATGGGCCGACAGCGGTCCCGAAGCACTGCTGCACCGCATACGCACCGACCTCGCGGCCCACGTCGGCGGGCAGCTGAACGACGACGCGGCCGCGGTGGTGATCCAACGCTCGCCCAGACTCGACGCCGGCGGCCAGCTCAAGAAGATCGCTCACATCACCGGACCCCAGACGCCTGCGTCTGAGCAGCCCTAGGACCGGCAAGGCGGAGGGGGCCGACGACCGTTCGACGATCCGCCTCACGCCTTGCGCCTGTACTCCACGAGCACCGCTCTCGCGTCGCTCGCGCCCCGCCACCGCCCCGGGCACTGACCGTCGCCCCCTGACCGCCATGGGAACCGGGCCCCCGAAACTCACGGGAACCCGGTCTCAGGCGCGGCCCGCTCGGGGCTTCCTCGATCTGGTCGCCGGTGGACTATCCCGCCTGCGACGGGAACACGAAGAACCCGGCGTCGGTGCTGAAGTAGCCGTATCCCGACGGCTTGTTGAACAGCGGGACGCTCTTCTCGGGGAGGTCCTTGGCGAGGACCTTCTTCGTGCGGGCGTCGACCGCCAGCACCGTGTCGGCGTCCCCGCCCGCGGTGCCGTAGAGCACTCCGCTCGGAGAGAAGCGCAGCGGGGTCATCAGGTTCTCGCCGGCCTGCTGGGTCCAGACCTGCTTGCCGTCGGCGAGCTGCCAGACCGCCGTGCCGCTCTCCGTCGCGGACGCGGCCAACTGGTCGTCGGGAGAGCGAAGGTAGGAGCCCTCGGTGTTGATCGTGTCGCCGGGGAAGTCGGCATAGGCGTACTTGGTGGTCCCGCCGATCTGCCTGCCGCTCGCCAGGTCGTACGTCGCCGTGACCCAGGTGTCCGTCGCGAACGCGCCGGCGCCCCACGCGGTGAAGATCCGGCCGTCGCGCACGCCGAGCACGCGGATGGAGCCGCTGGTGCGCTCCTTGTCCTCGTTCAGCTCCACGCCGGCGGGCGGTGCGACGTCTGCCGTGCTCCACACCTTCTTGCCGGTGGCGAGGTCGGACATGACGAGCTGCTCCTGCTTCGTCTCGTACGTCGTGGCGTTCTCGACGTGGAAGACGTACGCGCCCGTGATCAGCGGGGCGTGACCGCTGCCGCCGTCGATGTCCTTGTTGCGCGGGTCGAAGGAGCAGCTCGCCAGCTGGCCCGTGCAGGTGACCACGCGGGGCTTCCCGCCGTCGATAGGGGTGAGCCGGAGGCTCGCGTCGTCGGCCGCCTCGATGATGTGGCCCTCGTGGACGTGGAAGTCGCCCGCGGCGCGGTCGGTCTTCCCCAGCTGTGCGCCCTCGCTGGAGTAGACGGTGATGGAGGCCGTCTCCTTCTCGGCGCTCAGACCGTCGGACTCCTTGACGCTGCTGGTGCGGACGTCGACCGCCGGAACGCCGTTGTGCCAGGTGGTGGCTGCGACGTGGGTGGTCGTCACCTTCAGGCTCTTGCGCACGGCGCCGGTCTTCACGTCCCGGAACTCCAGGGTGACGGGCTCCGGCGCGTCGCTGGTGTGCAGGGTGCCCGTCGTCCCGTCGACGGGGTCGTCTTCGTACGGGCCTCCGAGGGCGTATTCGCCGTCGGCGTCCTTGACGAACAGGAACGTGTCACCGAGGTCGATCGCACCGGCGCGCGGCATGCTCCATGCCGGCTTCGCGGCGAGGCCGGGTATCGCCGGGCCGTCGTAGGCCGGTCCCTTGGGCTGGGCGCCGCTCTCGGCTCCGGAAGTGCCCTTGCCGCCCTGCTCCTTGGAGTCCGCATCGCCGGACGAGCCGCAGCCTGCGACGAGTCCGAGCGAGAGTACGAGGCCCGCGGCCGTCACTGTGTACTTGTTCATGTCCCCGTTGTTCCGCCCTGTTCGGGCATTGGTGCGTTTCTGTGTTTCCGCAGATGATCTGGCATGCACGCGGCAGCATAGAGGGTCCGCTGCCGCCCGGCTGCCCCGGCCCGGACTGCGGGCCGGCCGCGATCGGGGACGGCCCGCCCCGTCCTCGTACGCATCATCGGCGCCCCTGAGCGGATCGGCCGTCATCACGACGTCTGGCGCGACGTGGTTCCTCTTCGAGCGGCCGCAGTCCCGCCATTGCCTGACGGCCGTACTTCCCGTTCGGGCTCCGGCCTCTTCGACGGACGGGAGGCCCCACTCCGCTGAGACCGGTCGTGCGCCAGCCCCTGACAGCCCCGACCCCCACCCCGTCAGAGGCTGATCGTTTCCTGTCAGCGCGATGACAGCCCTCTGTCAGCGCCCCCCGGCAAGGTCGTGCCACCGACCGAACCGACCTAACGGAGAGCCCCACCGTGGCTACGTTCCTTTCCAGACTGGGCCGCCTCGCCTTTCGCCGCCGGGGGGTGACGCTGCTTCTGTGGCTGCTGATATTCGGCGGCATGGGCTTCGCCGCCTCCTCCGCTCCGGCGCCGCCCGCCGACACGTTCTCGATGCCGGGCACCGAGTCGCAGGAGGCCTTCGACCTGCTCACGGAGAAGTTCCCGGACGCGAGCGCCGACGGCGCCAGCGCCCGGGTCGTCGTCCGGGCCCCCCAGGGCCAGAAGATCACCGCCCCTGAGCAGCGCGCCGACGTCGGCCGGCTCGTCGCCGAGTTGGGCACGTCCTCCCCGCAGGTGGTGGGCGCCGCCGACCCCTACAAGACCCCCGATATCAGCATCAGCAAGGACGGTACGACCGCCTACACGGTGGTGACGTACAAGGTCCCCGCGATGGAGGTCAACGACGAGGCGCACGACGCGCTCGACGCGGCCATCGAGAACGCCGGCAAGGCGGGCCTGACCGTCGAGGCCGGCGGCGACGCCGTGAAGATCGACCAGACCATGGGCGGCACCGGCGAGCAGATCGGCATCCTGATCTCCGCGATCGTCCTCGTCCTGACCTTCGGCTCGTTGATCGCGGCTGGAATGCCGCTGATCACCGCGCTGATCGGCGTCGGGATCGGCATCTCCGGCATCACCGCCCTCAGCTCCGCCCTCGGCCTGTCGGCCACCACCTCGACGCTCGCGATGATGATCGGCCTCGCGGTCGGCATCGACTACGCCCTGTTCATCGTGTCCCGGTTCCGTGCCGAGCGCGCCGAGGGGCGCAGCCCCGAAGAGGCCGCAGGCCGGGCCACCGGCACCGCGGGCTCGGCGGTCGTCTTCGCGGGGCTGACGGTCATCGTGGCCCTCGGCGGACTGGCCGTCGTCAACATCCCGATGCTCACCGAGATGGGCCTCGCCGCGGCCGGCACCGTCGCGGTCTCCGTGCTCGTCGCGATCACCCTGGTCCCCGCCCTGCTCGGCTTCGCGCCGGTCAAGGTGATGGCCCGCAAGGGACGCCTGCAGTACGCCCTCAAGCCGCTGTCGGAGCGCCAGCAGCGCAAGGCCGCCAAGCGCGCGGCGAAGCCCGCCACGACGGACAAGCCCAACCTCGGCTCCCGCTGGGCGAGTTACGTCCTGCGCCACCCCGTGGCCGTCCTGCTCGTCGGCGTGGTCGGCCTCGGCACGATCGCCGTACCGGCCACGAGCCTCGAGCTCGGGCTGCCCGGCGAGGGCTCGATGTCGACGAAGACCACCCAGCGCAAGGCGTACGACATGCTCTCGGAGTCCTTCGGGCCCGGGTTCAACGGACCCCTGATCATCACCGTGCAGGCCGAGGACGCAAAGAAGGCCGCCGACTCCGTGGGCAAGGTCTTCGACCAGAACCCCGGCGTGACCTCGGTCTCCCCCGCAACCCCCAACAAGGCGAACGACACCGCGATCATCAACCTCATCCCGAAGACGGGCCCGACGGAGAAGAAGACCGAGGATCTGGTGCGCGAACTCCGCGACACCGCCCGCGGCTTGGAGCAGAGCAATGCGTCCCAGATCCTGGTGACCGGCCAGACGGCCATGTTCATCGACTTCTCGCAGACCCTGGACGACGCGCTCCTGCCCTACCTGGGCCTGGTGGTCGGCCTCGCCTTCCTCCTCCTCATGGTGGTCTTCCGCTCCATCCTGGTCCCTCTGAAGGCTGCCCTCGGCTTCCTGCTGTCGGTGGCCGCGGCCCTCGGCGCCGTCGTGGCGGTCTTCCAGTGGGGCTGGCTGGCGGATGTCCTCGGCGTCGAGCAGACCGGCCCGATCATGAGCACGATGCCGATCTTCATGATCGGCGTGGTCTTCGGACTCGCGATGGACTACGAGGTCTTCCTGGTCAGCCGGATGCGGGAGTCGTACGCCCACGGAGCTCGCCCGGCCGAGGCGGTCGTCGACGGCTTCCGCCACGGCGGCCGGGTCGTCGCCGCGGCCGCGGTCATCATGATCAGCGTCTTCTCCGGCTTCATCGTGGAGGACAACGACTTCATCAAGATGATCGGCTTCGCCCTCGCGATCGCCGTCCTCTTCGACGCCTTCATCGTCCGCATGGCGATCGTGCCCGCGCTCTTCGCCCTGCTCGGCAAGTCCGCCTGGTGGCTGCCGAAGTGGCTGGACCGGATCCTGCCCCGAGTGGACGTCGAAGGCGAGAAGCTCGACCACGACGGACAGTCGGCACCGCACTCTCGGCGGGAGCGCACCCTCGTCGGCTGACACCCCACGGAGCGAACGGCACCTCTACGGCGCCCCCGTACCGGCCCCAGGCCGGCGCGGGGGCGTCTTCGCGTCACGCGCATCCCTGCAGGGCAGACGCCTCGGCGGAGCGGTTCGTCTACCCGGTCCTGGCGGGCCGATCGTTCTGTGTCCGGGTTACGGTGCGCACCGGCGCGGTCTCGGCCTTGATGGCGAGGTCGCACGTGCCGGTGGCCGATGAGCCGTCTTGCCCTGTCATCTGCACCACGGTTTGGCCGTTGATGTCGTAGGCGTAGGCGATCGTGCATATCAGCTGGCGTCGTGCGGTCTCTTCCAGCCCGCCCAAGGCGATGGGCAGCCTGGCCTCGACGCCGCCCCCTCTGGGCAGTTGGACCTGCACAGCCCCGCCGGGGGCGGCCCTGGGCAGACCGGTGCTGAGCCCCGCGGCGGTGTCCTCCTTGCCCGGGCCGCCGAGCAGCGTGCGGATCGCCCTCTCGGTCGACGCGGGCGAAGAGGCCTCGCCCAGGGCTTTCTCGTTCGCCGGAAAGAACTCCTCCGACCGGATCACGGGGCTGAGCTGCCCCTCGGGAGAGCGGAAGAAGAGCAGCATGCCGGCGCCGGGGGTCACGACGCTCTGGATGGTGGCAGGACTGCCGGCCCCGATGACGTCGGTCTCCTGGATGCCGCAGCCGCCGAGCAGCAACACGGCCGCCACCGCGGTGACAGCGCTGCGGCGCCGCATCCGCGCACGGTCCATCGACGCCTGCCGCGTCGGCGAACTCCTCATCCGCCGGCCTCCTCTGCGTACAACGGCATCTCGACGGTGAAGACGGCGCCGCCGCCGGGCAGGTTCCCCGCGCGGACCGTCCCTCCGTGCAGCCGTACGTTCTCCAGCGTGATCGCCAGTCCGAGGCCACTGCCTGCCGAGCGGGTACGGGCGGCGTCTGCCTTGTAGAAGCGGTCGAAGACGTGCGGGAGGGCTTCGGGGCTGATGCCGGGGCCGTTGTCGAGGACCTCGGTGACGAGCACGGGGCCGCAGTCGGAGCGTGCGCCGGTGGAGAGCCGTACGGTGACGGGCGCGCCGCCGTGGCGCAGTGCGTTGCCGACGAGATTGGCGACGACGATGTCGAAGCGGCGCGGGTCGAGCCGGGCCCGGATGCCGTCGGGCAGCTCGGTACGCACCCGGCCGTCCGTCCAGTGCCGGTTCTGCAGGGTCTTGCGTATGGTTTCGGCCGCGTCGACCTCGTCGGTGTTCAGCTCGGCCGCGCGGGCGTCGAAGCGGGAGATCTCCATCAGGTCCTCGACGAGCACGGCCAGCTTCCCGGTCTCGGTGCTGATCAGCCGGACTGCCTGGGCGGTGTCGGCGTCGAGGTGTTCCGCGTCCTCGTCGAGGACCTCGGTGACCGCGAGCATTCCGGCGAGCGGGGTACGCAGTTCGTGTGAAACGTCGGAGGCGAAGCGGCGGGCGCGCTCCTCGGCCTGTCGCAGTTCGTGCACGGAGCGTTCGAGCTCGGCTGCGGACTCGTTGAACGTATGGGCCAGTTCGGCGAGCTCGTCGTTGCCCCGGGCCGGGATACGGGTGTCGAGCCGGCCGCTGCCCATGCTGCGGGCGGCTTGGCGCAGTTCGCGTACCGGGCGCAGCACGCTGCGCGCGGCGAACAGCGCCGGCAGGAGGGCGATGGCGAGTCCGGGAAGGGCGCCGTTGCGGGCGGCGGTGACGAGCGCGTCGACGTTGATCTGCTCGTCGGTCATCCGCATGACGGCGTAGAGGACGAGCCGGCTGGGCAGCAGTCCGCCGGGGCCGACCTTGAAGACGGTCGGCATGGCGATGGTCAGATAGGGGACGCCGTCCTTGACGACCCGTTCGAAGCTGCCGTTGGGATTGGCCTGGGCGGCGCGGCGCAGCTCGGGCGTGATCACGGTGGAGACGGGGCTGGTGCCTGAGGAGGCGCGGATCGAGCCGTACTCGGCGAAGACCACCCAGGGGTGGGGCTTGCCCTTGCGGGCGATGTCGCGCAGGAGCTCTTCGAGGCCCTCGGCCTGTATGGGCAGTGCGAAGCCGGTCTGCTGGATGTGTTCGCGGAACGATGTGACGGCTGTGTCCTGGGCGGTCTCCAGCACGGCGTTGCGGGCCTCGCGGTAGGTCAGCGCGGCGGTGGTGGCGGCGCTGACGGCGGCGACCAGGAGGAAGGCGAGCACGAGCCGTGTGCGCAGCCCGAACACCGCGGCTCGCCGCATCCGCGTCCGGCTCGCGCGTCGTGGGCTGGGACGTCGCGGGCTGGGACGTCCTGTGCGGCCGCCGGCGGCATGCGCGCCGCCCTCCGCGTCGTCGGGGGTGCGGCTGCGGGCTCCTCCACCTCCGTCGTCGCCGTCGGTGCGGTGGCCGTCGGGGGTCAGGTTGTCGGGGGCGGGACCGCGATGGGTTTCGCTCCACCCGTCCGCAGCACCGGGCCCGGCCGCCATGAGGTCGCCGGCGCCCGGCTCGGCGCCCCCGCTCCCGCCCCTGGCGCGGCGCAGCCTGCCGAGGCCGGACGGGCGCGACCCGCCTGACCCGCCGGTCACAGCGGCCCGAAGCGGTAGCCGAAGCCGCGCAGGGTCTGGATGTAGCGGGGAGAGGCAGCCTCGTCCTCGATCTTGTTGCGCAGTCGTCTCACGCACGCGTCGACCAGTCGCGCGTCCGCGTGGTAGCTGTGCTCCCAGACGTGCTCCAGCAGCTGCTGCCTGCTGAACACCTGCTCAGGCGCCGCACAGAGATGCAGGAGCAGTTTGAGCTCGGACGGCGCGAGCGCGAGCCGCTGCCCGGACTTGGTGACGGTCAGCCCGGGCCGGTCGATGGCGAGTTCACCGTGGATCTCCACGGCCGGGCGGCCCTGGCCCGAGTCCTCGATGCGGCGCAGCACCGCTCGGATCCGGGCCTCGATCACCTCGGTGCGGGCGGGCTTGACGATGTAGTCGTCGGCGCCCGCCTCCAGCCCCACGACCACGTCGAAGTCGTCCCCGCGCGCGGTGAGCACGATGATCGGAAGCTGGCTGGTCTCGCGCACCCGCCGGCAGATCTGGACGCCGTTCATCCCGGGCAGCATCAGATCCAGCAGCAGCAGATCGGGGCGGAAGTCGCTCAGCACGGCGAGCCCGGCCTCGCCGGTGGCGGCCGACCGTACCTCGTGGCCACGGCGCCGCAGTCCGAGCTCGACCCCTTCGCGTACGGACGGGTCGTCCTCGATGAGGAGCAATCGGGGCATCAGCTGTCTCCCAGGGTGCTGGTCAGCGCCGGGCCACTCGGCGGCGTACGCCGGCGAGCAGGGCGTCGAGTTCGGTGAGCCGCAGCGGGCGGGCCAGCAGCGCGAAGACGAGCACGATGCCGGCGGCTCCGGCAGCGGCGGACGCCAGGGCTCCCGCCGGTGCGGCGCCGCGGGCGGCCAGCTGGCCCAGTACGGCGGCGGGCGCCGCGGCGAGCAGCAGCCGTGCGTGGGCGCCGGCGGCGGACGACCGCAGCGGCCTGGAGACGGCGAGCCGGCGGCTCAGCACCCAGCCCGTCACCGCCCAGCCCGCGAACAGCGCCAGGGAGTAGGCGGCGGCCATTCCCGTCACGGCCCAGCGGGCCGGCAGCAGTTGGAAGGCGAGCAGGGACAGGCCCGCGTTGAGGCTGACGATCACCAGGTTGAGCAGGAAGGGGGTGCGGGTGTCGGAGAGCGCGTAGAAGGTGCGGGACAGGACGTACTGGCCGGACATGGCGACGAGCCCGGGTGCGAAGGCCATCAGGATCCCGGCCATCGCCGCGGTGTCGCCGTCGCTGGTCCTGCCGTACCCGAAGACCAGGTCCATCACCGGCTGGGCGAGGGCGAAGAGCATGCACGCGGCGGGGATCACGGCCGCCGCCGCGTTACGCAGTGCGGAGGAGACGTCGGCGCGCACGGCCGCGGTGTCCGAGTCGGCGGCGGCCGCGCTCATCCTCGGCACCAGCGCCGTCACCAGGGAGACCGTGATGATCCCGTGCGGGACTACCCATAGTACGTAGGCATTGTTGTACGCGCTGAATCCGGGGCCGCCGTCGAGTCCGGCGGTCGTGGCCAGCCGGGTCGTGACCCAGTAGGCGGCCTGGTTGGCGAGGACCAGCAGCACCAGCCAGCCGGCCGAGCGCAGCGGCCTGGCCAACCCGCTGCCCCGCCAGTCGAAGCGCGGCCGCCAGCGGAATCGGGCGGCGCGCAGGGCGGGGACGAGGGCGAGCGCCTGGACGGCGATGCCGGCGGTCGTGCCCCAGCCGAGCAGCGCGGTCTCGGCTGCGGTGAGCGTGCCTCCGTCGCCCAGGGCCAGGGCGAGGTAGAGGCCGAAGACGGTGATGACGACGACGTTGTTGAGCACCGGGGCCCACATCATCGCGCCGAACCGGCCGCGTGCGTTGAGCACCTGCCCGAGCAGGGTGAACAGCCCGAGGAAGAAGATCTGCGGCAGGCAGTAGCGGGCGAACGCGACGGCCATGGCGGCCTGCTCGCCGGTGTAGTCGGTGTACGCGTCGACGATCGCGGGCGCCGCCCACACCGCGGTGGCCGTGATGGCCAGCAGGGCGACGACGCAGACGGTGAGCAGTCGGTCGGTGTACGCGGCGCCGCCGTCGTCGTGCTCCTTGGCGGCTCTGACCAGCTCGGGCACGAACACGGCGTTCAGCGCACCGCCGAGGAGCAGCATGTAGACGATGGTGGGGAGGGAGTTGCCCACCGCGTAGTTGTCGGCGATCGGCCCGATGGTGCCGATCGCCGCGGCGACGACGGCGGAGCGGGCGAATCCGGTGGCGCGGGACACCATGGACCCGGCGGCCATGACGGCGCTGCTGCGCAGAGCGGATGACGGCTTCGCCGCGTGACCGGGCTCGTGATCGGCTGTGGCGTCATCGGCAGCGGTGGTGGCGGCGGGCCGGTCGTCGTCCGCCGCGCCCGGGTACGGACTCCCCGTGCCGCCGACTTGGCTCACACCTGCGGAGCTTTCGTACGGAACCTGCCGCGGCACTGCGGCGCCCGCACTGGTGCCCGCCGCGCCCACGTCGCCGTCCGTGCGCACCTGCCAGCCGCCGCTCCCCGTGCCCGGGCTCGCCGGCGGCGTCATCGGCGGGCCAGGTACGCCTGGAAGGCGCGGTACAGCGTGTGGTTGGCGGTGCCGCCCAAGGATCTCTCCCATTCCCCCAGCGTCTCGACGACCTGTCCGCCGGTGCCGAGCTTCCATCGCAGCAGCCCGTACGCACGTTCGTCAGGGTCGAGTGTGGAGGGTACCCCGCGCATGTCGTAGACGTCGGCGCCGAGTGCGTGGGCGTCGAGCAGCATCCGCCACTGCAGGGCGTTGGAAGGCCGGACCTCACGGCGGTGGTCGGCGGAGGCGCCCGTCTGGTACCAGGTCCGGCGGCCCACCGCGATCATGGTGTGGGCGGCCAGGATCTCGCCGCCGTGGCGGGCGAGATACAGCTTCATCCGGCCGGGCTGCTCGGCGTTGAGGGCCGCGTACTGACGCTCGTAGTAGGCGAGCGAGCGGCCGAGCCGGAAGCCGTCGCGCTCCTCGGTGAGCCGCAGCAGCCGGTAGAACTCGGGGAGTTCGGCAGCGCTGCCCACCTCCACCTCCACGCCCTCCTTCTGGGCGCGGCGGACGTTGCGCCGCCACTCCTGGTTGAGCCCCGACCACAGGTCCTCGCTGGTGCGCCCGGCGAGCGGCACCTGGAAGACATGGCGCGGCTGGGCGTCCCCGTCGTTGCCGTCACCGCCGCAGCGGCGCCAGCCGCGGTCGCGCAGCCGTTCGGCGACCGCGGCGCCCAGCGGGTCGACCTCGCTGGCGAGGACGTCGCCGAGGCGTCTGCCGGGCCCGGTGAGCGACTTGAGCAGAGAGGCGTCCCAGCGGCGGTACGCGGGCGAGGGGCCGATGCGTACGGCGAAGGCGCCGGTGCTCCGCAGATGGTCCAGCAGCGGGTCGAGCCAGTCGTCGACGTCCGGGCCCGCCCAGTCGGCGACGGGGCCTTCGGGAAGGTAGGCGAAGTACTTGCGGGTGCCGGGGAACTGGCGCAGCAGGACCAGCGCGACACCGGTCAGCCGACCGGCGTCCGGGTCTGGTCCCCAGCCGAGCAGTTGGGACCGCCAGCCTTCTTTGACGTCCGCCCAGGACGGGCACTGGAGGAATCCGGGGCCGAGGGCCGTGCCGGTGGGGGACGCGAGGAACGCACGGTAGGCCTCGGCGGTGACGGGCCCCAGGCGGATGGCGCGGTTCCGCTCTTTGTGGCCGCGGCCGGGTGGCACGAGCAGAGCTGACACGGTGTGAGTCCCCTTTCCTCCCCCGCTCTGTCGCGGGGACGCCGAGAAGGCTCACAGCCGCCCATGACCGTCCCACGCGGCGAATGTGACCGGACCATGACCGTTCCGCACCAACCGCCGTCACGTTCCCTTCACGGCGCTCACCTGGGATTTTCCGGTTCTAGAGTCGCGGGCAGCTCCCCTTCACCCCACCCCGCTCCGCCATGGAGGTCCAGTTGCACCGCATACGTGTACGCGCCCGAGCCTGGGGACTGACGGCCGCCGCGGCCCTGCTGGCGTCGCTCGCCGCCTGCTCGTCCGGCACCACTGCCGCACCGGAGGACGCCAAGGGCTCCAAGGGCGCGGACGACCGGCCCGTCGTCGTCTCCGTCACCCCGAAAGGGCGGCAGGCAGTGGCGGGCACGCCGGTCACGGTCACCGCTGCGGGCGGCAGCCTGACCTCGGTGACGGTCACCGACGCCAAGGGCGGCAAACTGGCCGGCAGGGTCTCGGCGGACGGCAGGACATGGACCTCGGACCGCAAGGCGGCGCCCGACACCACCTACCAGGTCACGGCGGCGACCCGGACCGAGGGCGGCGCCCCCGGCACGACGAGGGCCTCCCTCTCCACCGCGGCGGCGCACAAGGTCAACAAGGTCGACTGGCGGCCGGGAGCCGGCGCCACCGTCGGCATCGCCCAGCCGATCTCGCTCGTCTTCGACAACCCCGTCAAGAACCGCGCCGACGTCGAGAAACAGCTCAAGATCACCACCTCGAACGACACCGAGGGCTCCTGGGGCTGGATGCGCGACTGGTCCGGGAAGGACCGGGTGGACTGGCGGCCCAGGACGTACTGGAAGCCCGGCACCCGCGTCACCCTCGACGCCCAGCTGAACGGCACCGACTCGGGGACGGACGGCGGCTGGTTCGTACGCGACTACACGACCACCTTCGCCGTCGGCGCACAGCAGATCGTCAAGGTCGACCTCGACAGCCATCAGCTCACGCTAATGCGCGACGGCAAGACGGTCCGGCAGATCCCGGTCTCCGGCGGCACACCCGGCGGCGACAAGCGCTCCTGGCGCGGCACCGCGGTGCTCATGAGCAAGGAGGGCACGATCAACATGAACTCCGAGACCGTCGGCCTCGGCGACGCCTACGACAAGATGGTCGACTACTCGATGCGGCTGACCTGGTCGGGCATGTACGCGCACGCCGCGCCCTGGAACGCCCGCTACTTCGGCAACGCCAACCGCAGTTCGGGCTGCATCGGGATGAGCGAGGAGGACGCGGCCTGGTTCTACGGACAAGTGCGCCCCGGCGACCCGTTCGAGATCGACGGCAAGGACACCAAGGGCACGGTCGCACCGGAGAACGGCTTCGGCGAGTGGAACCTGTCGTGGGCCGAGTGGCAGAAGAAGAGCGCGCTGCGCTGAACGCACCGGACAGATCCGCTCGCTGGAGCCGCGGCCGACTGGCCGGCCCCTAGCGGCAGAGGTCTGCGCGTCTCCCGCCACCACCGCAGCCCACCGGCCGGCGGCGTCAGACGCGTTCCAACTCGTTCGCCTCCTTCGCGACCGCCGCCCGGGCGCGACAGCGGCCCAGCACGGTGCTTCCCACGATCACCAGGCCGATGGCGACGACCTTGGCAGCCTGGTAGTAGCCGGTCGCCACGTTCTCCGGGACCCCGGGCAACCGCAGGAAGACCCACCCTGCCGCGAGCCCCCCGAAGACGACCAGTCCGACAGCCCCCCACGTCCCGAGGTCCGCCCACCAGGGCCCCGGGCCCCAACCCCGCTTGTCGGTCTGCTCAACGTCCTTGTCGGTCACGTTCTGTTCTCCAGTGCGGTGCGGCGGTGGTCGCGAGGGAAGACGCGAGCCCGGAGCGGAAGGTTCACCGGGCTGAGCGTTCTCTGCTCGGCGTCGACGTCGCAGGCGTTGTCGACATCAGCCGGGCGTCCATCGCGCCGATGCGGGCCGCGGCACCGGCCAGCCGTGTCAGGTGTCTTGGGACTGCGACTCGAACGTGAAGTAGATGCTCAGACAGTGGGGCTCGTCCTCGTCGTGGCAGAAATCCCACGACACGTCCACCACGCGGATTCTGTGCTCCCGTACCCACTCATGCGCTTTCTCGAAGGCTCCTGCGGCAGTTGTGGCGGGGAACAGCTTCCTGGCCATGGGATGCACCCCGGTCTCGGCGTCCGAGTCGTCGAAGTCCTCTGGAACATCCAGGCAGAGGTTGGGGTCCAACACCATGGAGTACGTCCTTCCCAGTCGGTTCACCGGTACGAGTGGCCAGAGGCTGGCCCTGTGAGCACGCGGCCAGTAAGACCGCCGCACACCCAGGAAGGGTTGCCTCTGCCGACCGTGCGGCCAGGTGACGCGGTCGGTCCCCTGGCCGCCCTGATCGCCACCGCCTTCCGGACGGGCCGCCCCTGCAGACCGACGGCGCTCGCTCTTTCGAAGCCGCGCACACCGATGGGAAACGTGACAGCCATGCTGCCTGCCTCCGTTGCTATGCGCGCGCGTGACTCGCTTCCATCAAGCCACGACGTGTTCGCTCTCTTGTGGGTACTCAGAAACCGTAGGAGAGTGGCCGCTGACATGGAAGAACGCACTTTTCGGTGACTGGGGAACCTGATGGCGACCAAGGACTTCAGGGGCTCGCCCGAGGAAGCGGACCGCAGGCGCGCGGACTCTCTGGCGCGGGAGGTCTTCTCGGACATCGCCGATAGGCGGGCCGTCCTGATCAGCGACGCTCTGCCCCAGAACCTGCGCATGGTGGAGCGCAACGGCCCCTTCGAACGGTCGGCGCACCCCGTCGTGCCGCCACGAGTCGAGTACACCCTCGGCGAGCCGGGCCGGGCCATGCGGGTGACAGTCGACGGACTCCGATGGGAAGGTGCAGCAGGTTCCAGCCGGTGGGCACTGCCGATCGCCGCTCAGAGCGGCGGAAGATCGACTTCCCGGCTGGAGGCCGCGCCGCGAGACTGAGGCAAGGCGATCCCAAGGAGGGCTCAGGCGCATGACGGCGGAGTCAGACGATGCCCTTGCCATCCGCCAGGTCGCCGAGCGGCTGATGAAGGCGCACCCTCAGCTGGACGCCGCCCTTGTGGAGAGCTCAGTAAAGACGGCCTACGAAGAGCTCAGATACGCACGTGTGCGCACCTACCTGCCAGTCCTGATGGAACGCAGAGCCAAAGACCTGCTGCCCTGCGACGAGCAGACGGAACGCTATACATGAGCCTTGACGCATGCCCTGGGGTCAGCCGTGAGGGACTCGCGACACACTGCGAGGCGGGCTAGGCCGGGGCACGTCCGGCCCCTGCGAGCAGGCTTGGGCACCAGGCCCTCGGGGTCGACCCGGCGAGCGTCGTACCCGGCGCAGAACCGGCGGCAGTTCACTGGCCAGGATCCACCCAGTCAGCGGATGTACGAGGCTCGTATCGACGGCATGTCTGCGTCCCGCGGGCTGCGCCTGCCGTGCGATCTCCCGTCCCTCGACTTCCTGACGGCCGTCAGCGCTCCTCGATGACCGCGACCGCGTCGAGCCCGGCGTGCCGCAGCGTGCGCTGCACGGACCGGCGAGCCGCGAGGATGGTGACCTTCGCATTCGGCAGCAGAGTCGCGGCCCGCAGCAGCGCGTAGGCGCACGCGAGGTCGATCCGGGTGACCGCGTTCATGTCCACGGTCCACTCGGCTGCCCCGCTGAGCGGCGCAGCGCCGAGCTGCTCCTCCAGCGCCCGCAGTGCGCCGACGTCGATGTCCCCGACCAGCGTCACCTCGGCACGGCGGCCGTCGGCCGTTGCGACCGTGACGGCCGGACGGGGCGATGAGGGCTGGTTCTCGGTCGTCACGACGGCCTCCCGACGAGCTGGGCGTCCTTCCATCGTCGCCCAGCCGAGCCGAAGCCGCTCCGCGTCGCACGGTTCCGGCCCGGACGCGCGCGTCGGCGCCACCGCCCGGACGTGACTTCCACATGGTGCGCCGAGTGGACGCGCCGCGAGAGCTGGGGAAAGCCCTGGAAGGCACCGACCCGGGGGCGCGGTGGGGGTGGGGGCGGGGAGACTTCTGCCCATGGCCACTGTCAATGGAGAACCAGCCTCCGTCGCGCAGCTGACGGTCCTCGCCCTCACCAACTATGGGCATTTCACGACGATGCGGCTGGAGGGCGGGGCGGTCCGCGGGCTGTCTCTGCATCTCGCCCGGCTCGTCCGGGACTGCGCCGACGTCTTCGGGGCGGAGCTCGATCCAGAACGTGTCCGCGCCTGGGTGCGGCAGGAGACCGCCGGGCGGCCCGGGCCGCTGACCGTGCGCGTCACCGTTTTCGACCCCGCACTGGACATCGCCTGCCCGGGCGAGCGGGCCGACCCGCACGTCCTGGTGACCACCCGCCCGGCGGGTGTCCTGCCCGCGCCTGCGCTGCGGGTGGCGGCGCTCCCCTACGTCCGGGACGCCGCCGCGGTGAAGCACACCGCTCTGTTCGGCCAGCTCCGGATGCGGCGCGAGGCGCGGCGGACCGGTTTCGACGACGTCCTGTTCACCGGGCCCGACGGCCTGGTCTCGGAGGGGTGCACCTGGAACGCGGGCTTCGTGGACTGGGACGGGCGGGTGGTGTGGCCGGAGGCGGACGTGCTGCCCGGGGTGACCATGCACCTGCTGCGCTCGGCCCACCGCGGGTCCACCGTCCGCCCGGTCCACATCGACGAACTGCCCGCCATGCACGCCGCCTTCGCCACCAGCGCGGGGATCGGAGTGCGCGCGGTACAGGCCGTCGACGGCGCGCGGTTCCCCACCGACGACCCGGTCCTCGCGGCGCTTCGGGAGGCGTACGCGGCGCTGCCTGCGGAACGCCTGTGACGGTCCCTACGACTTTCCCTAACGGGTTCGTCCCTAGGGTCGGAGCCGGCCACGGCCCAGGCGGTCGTACGGCTCGTGGCGGAAGGCGAACAGGGAAAGGGCGTGGGGGACATGGCTCCGCTCGGCGAGGCCGGTGCGCCGGGACTGGGTTCGCCTGCCCGCGAACCAGCCCCCATACCTCGTACCACAGCGAGATCAGGTGTTCTGCCAGGTACGACCCGTCCTGTCCGGTGACTCCGGTGATCAACGCGCGCTTGGACATCTTTTCCCTCTCACGGCCTCGGGCTCTCCTCGGAGGGCCAGCGAACCAGCACCTGAGCTAAGGAATTTGCGAGAATCCACCCGCCCCACCACAGGACCCGGGAGCCCTGCCCCCACCCCGGCGCCCACCCCTGAGGCTCAGACAGCCCCGAGGCGCCACAGAGAGGTCTTCTCGCCCGCGCGGGCTCGGTGCAAAGGGTCCGAGGGGTCCGTCGCACGCGGGTGCCGCGGCTTGGTGACCGTGCGGGACAGCACGCGCAGGCCCGCGGCCGCGATCGCGTCGTCGAGTTCCGTCCGGCCGCGCAGTCCGAGCCGTTCGGCCAGGTCGGAGAGGACCAGCCAGCCTTCGCCGCCCGGCTCCAAGTGGTGCGGGAGACCGGCGAGGAAGCGGTGCAGCATACGGCTGTCGGGGTCGTAGACCGCCCGGTCGAGCGGTGTGCGGGGACGGCCCGGGAGCCAGGGCGGGTTGCAGACGATCAGGTGGGCACGGCCCGCCGGGAAGAGGTCCGCGTGCCGTACGGCGATCCTGTCCGCCAGCCCGAGCCGGGCGACGTTGTCGCGGGCGCAGTGCACGGCGCGCACGTCCTGGTCGGTGGCGACGATGGTGCGCATGCCGCCGCGGGCGAGGACGGCGGACAGGACGCCCGTGCCTGTGCCGATGTCGAAGGCCGTCGCCCCCGCGGGAAGTTCGGCCTCGGCCACCAGGTCGACGTACTCGCCTCGGACGGGTGAGAAGACCCCGTAGTGCGGGTGGATGCGGTCGCCGCCGAGCGCCGGGACGTCCACGCCCTTCCGGTGCCATTCATGCGCGCCGATCACACCGAGCAGTTCCCGCAGCGAGCCGACTCCCGGACCCGCGCACGGGCCGTGGGCATGAAGGCACGCCTCCTGGACACGGGGCGCGCGGCGCAGCGAGACCGTCCACTCCCCGTCGTACGGAATGAGCAGCATGCCCAGCAGCCGGGCGCGGCGCTCCTGTTCGCGACGGTACAGGCGGTATGCCTCGGCCGGGGTCTGCGCCAGGGCCGGTTTCCTGCGCTCGGCGCGACGGCCAAGGGCGGCCAGGAGCCGACGCGCGGACGGATAGTCGCCGGACTAGCGTGTCGGGCAGCAGCTGGGTGCCGTCCTCGCCGGGGGTCTCCGGACTGTCCTCGCTCGCCGGGTCGTCCTGGTGTGCTCCGGAGAGCACGGCAAGGGTGGCGAGATCGGTGGGCTGTCCCGGTGTTCCGGCGGGGCGTACGACGCCTCGGAAGACCTTCCCCTCGACCTGGAGGGTGTGGCCCTGTCCGACGGCGGCGGCCGAGACCAGCTCGGGGACGGCGGTGTCCGTGTCGGACAGGACAGTGGTCGAGGCGTCCAGGGATGTGTCGTCCGCCTGCTCCCTGACCTCGGCGGCACGGTCGAGGAGTCGCTCCAGATGGCGCCCGCGCTCGCGGTTGTACATGCGGATCACCAGGCGTATGGACGGGTTGATGCTGCGGGCCAGCAGCGCCGCCGTCATGTTCGACTGGTCGTCGCCGTAGGTGAGCGCGAGAGCCGCGGCGCGCTCCACGCCGGCGGCCCGCAGGGTCTGCTCGTCCGGCCGGGTCGCGACGAGGAGTTCGACCGGCGAGCGGGGGTCGCGGTGCAGGGCGGCGATCTCCGCCCCGTACTCGTCCCGCCGCGAGGGCAGAACGACGGTCACCGCCTCGCCGCATACCGCGTCGAGCTCGATGGCGAGCCGGTGTGCGAGCCCGTCGTCCCCGCAGATCACCATGTGCTGAGAGCGCTGTCCAATAGGTAGGCGCAGATGGATGGTTGACGTCACATCAACCAGGACTGCCGATAGGGGTGCACCAGGTTCCGTGTCGTACGTGAGTTCGGCATCAGGGTTCCGTATGGACGGAATTCCTGATCCCTCCTCCCCCGGTCTGCAGGCTCCTCACATGCCGGCTGTTCCTTGCGCACCGGTGCCGTACGGCGCCTGTGCTGCTGCCGTCCCCGCTGTCTCCGCGACGGGCAGGGACACCACCATCGTCAGGCCGCCGCCCGGGGTGTCCTCCGGGGTGAGGGTGCCGGACATGGCCTCGGTGAGGCCGCGGGACAGGGCGAGCCCGAGGCCGACGCCAGTGGTGTTGTCGGTGTCGCCGAGGCGCTGGAACGGTTCGAAGACCCGTTCCCGGTCGGTGGGCGGAAGGCCGGGGCCGCGATCGACGACGCGCAGTTCGACGCGGTCGGCGAGCACGCTCGCAGTGACCAGAACCGGGGTTCCCGGCGGGGCGAAGCGCGCGGCGTTGCCGATGAGGTTGGCGATGACGCGCTCCAGCAGCGGCGGGTCGGCGAGGACGGGCGGGATCGCCTCCACGCCGTGCAGCACGGGCGGTGCCGCGTCCGGGGGCAGCGAGTCCAGGGCGGAGGGCAGGACCTCCTCCAGGCTCGTGGCGCGAAGACTCAGCGTGAGCGCTCCGGCCTGGAGCCTGCTCATGTCCAGCAGATTGTCGATGAGCCGGCTGAGCCGCGCCATGGACTCGTCCGCGGTGGCGAGCAGTTCGCCCCGCTCCTCGTCCGTGAACTGGACGTCCGGGCTGAGCAGGGAGCCGACCGCCGCCCAGCCTGCCGCGAGGGGGGTGCGCAGATCGTGGCTGACGGCCGCGAGCAGCGCGGTGCGCATACGGTCGGCGGCCTTGACCGGCTCGACCTCGGCGGCGGCCTCGGCGAGCCGGGCCCGCTCGACGGCGGCGGAGACATGGGCCGCGAACGCGGCGAGGACCCGGCGCTCGGAGGACGGCAGAGCGCGCCCTCGCAGGACCAGGTGGAGACCGGGGCCCACGGACACCTGGGTCGCGGCGGGGTCGTCCACCTGCCGCTCGACGAGCTCGGCGGATTCCATCGCGAAGGTCTCCCGCGTACGGGCCAGGAGCGCCGGTACCGCCTGGTCGCCTCGGACGACGTCGCCGGTGAGCGAGGAGAGCGTCTCCGCCTCGGCCGTGGCCGCCGCGGCGCGTCGGGACATCCGCAGAGAGCGGTCCACGATCGCGGCCACCGTGCCCGCGACCAGGCCGAACACAACGAGCGCGAGCAGGTTGTCGGGGTCGCTGAAGCTGAACTCGCCGACCGGCGGTATGAACCAGTAGTTGAGCAGCAAGGACGCGGTCACCGCCGCGATGAGCGCGGAGACGACCCCGCCGATGCAGGCCACGCCCACCACGGTCACCAGGAACAGCAGCGCCTCGCTCGTCAGGTTGAAGGTGCCCCGGGTGCGGTCGAGGAGGAGCGTCAGCAGAACGGGCAGGACGAGACCCGCCACAGGGCTGGCGACGAGCCGGGAGGTCGGCAGCGTACGGCGGCGGGAGGGCAGCAGCCTGCCGCGTCCGGCCCGCTCGTGCGTGACCATGTGGACGTCGATGTCGGAGGAGAGCGCGACGGCTGTGTCGCCGATACCGCGGCCGGTGAGGAAGCGTTCGAGCCGACCGCGCCGGCTCGTCCCCAGGACCAGCTGGGTGGCGTTCTCGGCGCGCGCGAACTCCACCAGCGCGGTGGCCACGTCGTCGCCCACGACCGTGTGATAGCTGCCGCCCACGCTCTCGACCAGCCGTCGCTGCCGGGCGAGCGCGGAGTGCGAGGCGCCCGTCGCCAGGCCGTCGCTGCGGACGACGTGCACGGCGAGCAGGGCGCCGCCCTGGGCCGCGCGGTCGGCGATCCGGGCGGCCCGGCGGATGAGCGTCTCGCCCTCCGGCCCGCCGGTCAGCGCCACCACGACCCGCTCTCGGGTCTCCCACACCCTGCCGATGCCGTGCTCGGAGCGATACTTCCGCAGGGCCTCGTCGACGCGGTCGGCGGTCCAGAACAGGGCCAGTTCGCGCAGCGCGGTGAGATTGCCCGGCAGGAAGTAGTTGGCGAGCGCTGCGTCGATCTTCTCCGGCGGGTAGACGTTGCCGTGGGCCATTCTGCGGCGCAGGGCCTCCGGAGGCATGTCCACGAGCTCGATCTGGTCGGCTCGGCGTACGACGTCGTCGGGCACCGTCTCCAGCTGCGGCACTCTGGTGATCTTCACGACGACGTCGTTGAGGGATTCCAGGTGCTGGATGTTGACGGTGGCGACGACGTCGATGCCGGCGGCCAGCAGCTCCTGCACGTCCTGCCAGCGCTTGGCGTTGCGGCAGCCCGGCACGTTGGTGTGGGCGAGCTCGTCGACCAGGACGACGCCCGGGCGGCGCCGCAGCACGGCGTCGAGATCGAGCTCGGGATAGGTGCTGCCGCGGTACTCCCGCCGCGCCCGGTCCAGCACCTCCAGGCCGTCCAGCATCGCCTCGGTGTGGAGCCGGCCATGGCACTCCGCGTACCCGACGACCACATCGGTGCCGCGTGCGGCCCTGCGCCGGCCCTCGTCGAGCATTCGATACGTCTTCCCCACACCGGGTGCTGCGCCGAGGAAGACCTTGAGCGTTCCTGGACGCGTCGCGGGCGGGGGCGAGGCATCGAGGGCTTCGTCGTGCTTCAGAACTTCTCCGGGCGGATCAGGGCGGCCACCAGGTAGCCGACCAGGCTGATGGCCACGATGAGGCCGACGACGTTCTCCACGCCCATGCGCGATCAACTCCCCTTGGCCGTACGTTTCTTCGAGTACGGATTCTGTACAGAACCGCGCCGCAACCAGGGCGCACAGCCAGCTTGACGACTTCCTTGCGCAATCCGGGACGATGCTGACGCGGTCCTGACGAATCCCATACGGATAGGGTGAAGGCGGAGTGCCGGGAAGTCTGGTCGGCGGTGGGGAGCACGATGCCCCCGTCTGATCCGGGGGGCTCCATGCGAAGCGTCGGCACTGTCCTTGTCCTTGCGGTGCTCGCCACCGCCGTGGCGACGGGCGCCCGCCGCTGGCGTATCCCCGCGCCTTCTCTGCTGGTGATCGTGGGGCTGGGCGTCGCCCTGGCGCCGGGTGTTCCGGAGATCCGGGTCAGCCCGGAGGTCATCGGACTCGTCGTCCTGCCGCCCCTGCTGTATGCCAGCGCCGAGGAATTGTCGTGGCGGGAGCTGCGGATGGTGTGGAAGCCGGTCGGGGTCCTGGCGGTCGGGCTCGTGCTGGCGTCGGCGGCGGCGGTCGGCGTGGTCGTGTCCGCGCTCACCCCGCTGTCGTGGCAGATGGCCTTCGTCCTCGGGTCGGTGCTGGCCAGCACCGACCCGGTGGCCGTGACCGCGCTCGGCAGGCGGCTGGCGCTGCCGCCGCGGGTCCAGGTGCTGGTGCAGGCCGAGAGTCTTTTCAACGATGCGACGTCGCTGGTGCTGTTCCGGGTCGCGGTGAGCGTCGCGGTGGCCTCCTCGGCGGTGTCCTGGGGCTCGGCGGGCGGCGAGTTCGCGCTGCTGGCGGGCGGCGGAACCGTCATCGGCGCCGGGGTGGCCCTGGTCGTGGGGGTCATCCGCAGGCGGACCGAGGACCCGGTCCTGGAGACGGTGATCGCGCTGGTGACCCCGTACGCCGCCTACGTACTCGCCGAGTCGGCGCACACCTCCGGCGTCACCTCGGTGGTGGTGGCCGGGGTGATCCTGGGTGGGCGCGGCGACCGCCTCACCGACGCCCGGATCCGGCTGCAGCTCCACGCCGTCTACGGCACGGTGGTCTTTCTGCTGGAGAGCGTCGTGTTCAGCCTCATCGGCCTCGCCCTGCCGACGCTGATCCGCGAGCTGCCCGAGGGGTACGGCCTGTGGCCGTTGCACGCCCTCGCCGTCGCCGCCACGTTGGTCGCCGTACGGATGGTGTGGCTCTTCCCTCTCTCGGCGCTCATGCAGCGCAAGGGCGGCGCTCCGGCGACGTCGTCCTGGCGGGTGCCGGCGGTACTGACCTGGGCCGGGACGCGCGGTGTCGTCCCGCTCGCCGCGGCGCTCTCCATCCCGGTCGTCGCCGAGGACGGGACGGTCCTCGACCAACGCCCGCTGGTGGTCGTGCTCGCCACCTCGGTGGTGGTGCTCACTCTGATCGCCCAGGGGTTCACTCTGGCTCCCCTGGTGCGCCGCTCGGGCATCGCCCTCGAGCCCGCCCACACCGAGCAGGAGGAGGCCGAGGCCCGATGCAGTCTTGCGGGCGCGGGTCTGCGGCGGGTGGAGGAGCTCTCCGAGCTGGAGGCCGTGCCGGACGTGGTGCTGGACCGGCTCCGGCGCGGGCTCCAGGCCCGGCTGGAGCATGCCGAGGACATGCTCGGCGAGGCGGATCCCGCCGAGTCGGCGAACGAGGTGTACCGCCAGCTGCGGCGCGAGTTGATACGTGTCGAGGCGGCGGAGCTGCAACGGCTGTACGAGGACCATGACATCAGCGACACCACCCGTCGGCGTCTGCAACGCTCGCTGGACCTGGAGGACGCGCGACTCGCCGACGGGTGAGA
This sequence comes from Streptomyces sp. NPDC051907, assembly GCF_040681075.1. Taxonomy (NCBI): domain Bacteria; kingdom Bacillati; phylum Actinomycetota; class Actinomycetes; order Kitasatosporales; family Streptomycetaceae; genus Streptomyces; species Streptomyces sp. NPDC051907. The sequence goes on from NZ_JBFAYB010000015.1 coordinate 55,113, forward strand.
GCGGCGGCCGGCGGCGGGCTCGGGCAGCAGGCGGCGGGCTCCGGCGGCCGGTCGGCGGCCGGAGACTCGTCAACGGCGGTGATGCTCTCGGATCCGGCGTATGCGGCGGCCGTCAGGCGAGCGCCAACGCGCCGCCCTCCCCCGCACAGCCCATGTGATACTCGCCGCGTGATGTCCGTCTACCGAAGTGCGGCTGGCCGGGAGGCCGTTCGGCGCTGGTGCGTCGATCAGCTGGCGGCATGGCAAGTGCCCCATGAATGCGAGGTGTTCGACGCCGGCGGGCTCACCGGTCTGCGACTGACGCCCGGTGTTCTGTGTGCTTCTGCCGCCTGGCTCGCGGTTCCCGGACCGCGGCAGAGCGCCTGGCTGCTCCGCACCATGTACGGCACAGGCGGCACGCCCCGGCCCGCGCTGGTGGACTGGATGACGCTCGTCGCCCGCCACGCCCGTTCCAGCGGCGCCCCAGGCCTTGCCCGCGTGCCCAGCCGGTCCGTTCCCCGGCGCGTCGTGACGGGTGAGCACGACGTGTTCCTGCCTCCACGACGGCTCCGGGCGGCCGTGCGCCACAAGCTCGGGGTCGAGCTCGGGGTCGTCGAGGGCGCCGGGCACCTCGTGACCGAGGAAGCGCCCGACCGCCTCGCCGACCTAGTCGGCCGCGTTGCCGGCTGAGGCGTCTCTCGTGCGGACGCGCGCCCGCCGGTTCCACGGAGGCCGTGTGCCCGTGGAACCGGCGGTCGAGCTCGTGTCGTCGCTAGAGCAGCCCGTCCGCCACCGCTCCGAGGGAGAGGGCGGGGAGGAAGTTCAGCAACGCCAGGATGACCGAGGCCGCCGTGGCCAGGACGACGAAGCTCACCCCCTGCGCGCGGAGCGTGCCCACCGTGACGACGCCGGGCTGCTGCTTGGCGAGCCTGCCGGCGAGTGCCAGCACGCAGACCATCGGCAGGTAGCGCCCGGCCAGCATCGCCACCACCATCAGCAGGTTGTGGAAGTCGGTGGCGCCGTTGAAGCCCGCCATCGCACTGCCGTTGCTGTTGGTGTTGCTGGTGTACGCGTAGATCAGCTCGGTCAGTCCGTGTGCCCCCGGATTGCCCATCGAGCTCTGGCCGTGGCCCAGGGCGAGCGCCAGGCCCACGCAGGCGAGGATCACGGTCGGCGGGATCAGCGCGTAGACGACGACCCAGCGCATCTCCGCGTACCCGATCCGCTTGCGGAGGTACTCGGGCGTGCGGCCGACCATGAGACCGCCGATGAAGACGGCCACCAGGACCACGACGATCAGGCCGTACAGACCGCTGCCGGTGCCGCCGGGGGCGATCTCGCCGAGCATCATCGCGGACAGCAGCACTCCGCCGCCGAGGCTGGAGAAGCTGTCGTACGACGCGTTGGCCGCGCCGTCCGCCGAGCCCGTGGCGGCCACGCCGAAGAGGGTGGACCCGGGGATGCCGAAGCGGGCCTCGGTGCCCTCGTACTGTCCGCCGACCGCCTCGGTGACCGTGCCGGTGTGCGCGGACTGCGCCAGCGTCCCGGCCGCGAGCAGCAGACCGAAGAGGATGCCCACGACCGTGAGCAGCGTCCAGCTCTGCTTGAGGCTGCCGATCATCCGGCCGAACATGCGGATGCAGGCCGTCGGAACCAGCAGCATGAGCACGATCTCGAACGCGTTGGTCCACGCCGAGGGGTTCTCGAAGGGGTGCGCGCTGTTGGCGTTGAAGACGCCGCCGCCGTCGCCCGAGAACAGCTTGAGCGCCTCCCACGAGGCGGCGGGTCCGCCGAGCAGGGTCTGCTGTCCGCCCGCGACCGTGTCGACGCTCTGTCCGCCGCCCAGGCTCTGGACCACACCGCCGGCCATCAGAACCAGGCCGCCGAGCACCGCGATCGGCAGCAGGACGCGGAAGATCGTGCGGGACAGGTCGACCCAGAAGTTGCCGAGGCCGTCCGTCGAGCGCCGGACGAGGCCCCGGACGAGGACGAGGGCCACGCAGATGCCAACCGCCGCGGACGCGAACGCCTGGACGCCGAGGCCGGCCATGACGGCGAGGTGCCCGGCAGTGGACTCGCCCGCGTAGTTCTGCCAGCTGGTGTTGGTGGTGAAGGAGACCGCGGTGTGCAGCGCGAGCCGCCACGGCATGCCCTCGTGGCCCGTGGACCAGGGCAGCTTGTCCTGGAGGGTGAAGAGGGCGAAGAGCGCCGCGACGCTCATGACGGTGAAGGCGAGCAGGGCGGTGAGGTAGTGCCGCCAGGTCTGCTCCCGGTTCGGGTCGACGCCGCAGACCCGGTACAGCGCCTTCTCCGGTCGGCTGTGTCTGCCGCCGTCGAGGACGCGCGCCATGTAGTCGCCGAGCGGGACGTGCAGTCCCACGACCACGGCGAGGATGATCGATGCCGGGATCCAGGCCGCCATGATCAGGCTCCCTGCTTCGGGTAGGTGCGGTCGAGCGCGATGTTCAGCTCGACGACGTTGACGACGGGCTCGCCGAGCACGCCCAGCGTGCGGCCGGTGGTGTACTTCTCGATCAGCTTGCGGACCTCGCCCTCACCGGTGGACCGCTCGCGTGCGACGCGCGGCGCCTGCAGGGCGGCGTAGGCCGGGCTGATGTGCGGGTCGAGGCCGCTGGCGCTCGCGGTCACCGCGTCGCCGGGGACCTTCGGCTCGGCCGGAGCGTCGCCGCGGACGGGAACGGCCATGGCGTGGCTGTAGTCCTCGCCCTCCTTGGCGCATTCGACCTGGACTCCTTCGTACTCGGCGCGGAACGGCTTCGCCGGGCACGCCTGGTTGAGGCTGACGACCCGGGTGACGCGGCCGCTGGTGCCCCCGTCGCGGAAGACGCCGAGGACCGCGCCGACACCGTCGTCCGTGCAGTACGGACGCGCGCCGTCGACTCCTTCGAGGTCGCCGACCGCCTTGCTGCGCCCGCACACCACAGTGAGCAGGCTCGGCTTGTCCTCGGTGTCCACGATGGACTCGGGGCCCTGGTTTCCGGCGCCCGAGGCCGTGGCGTCGTAGCCCGTGCCTGCGTTGGACGGCCGGGACTGGAAGTAGTGCTCGATCGGGTTGCCCTTGGCGTCGGCGAAGGACTGGCCGATCAGGGACGAGCCGGCCGTCCTGCCGTCGGCGCCCTTGACCGTGGACCCCTCCGCCTTGGACTTCAGGCCTGGGACGTGCGCGGCGGCCGTCAGGGCCAGGGGGTAGAGCAGGCCGGTGAGAAGGGTGAGGACGAGGACCACCCGGAGAGCGGCGACGTGCTGGGCGAGCCAGTGCGGGATGCGTGTCATGGTCAGATCCCCGGAATGAACTGGACGAGGGCGAAGTCGATGAACTTGATGGCCAGGAACGGGGCGACGACGCCGCCGAGTCCGTAGATCCACAGGTTGCGGGTGAGCAGCGCGGACGCTGACGAGGGCCGGTAGCGCACTCCGCGCAGCGCGAGCGGGATCAGGGCGACGATGACCACCGCGTTGAAGACGACCGCGGACAGGATCGCGGACAGCGGCGAGTGCAGGTCCATGATGTTGAGCCTGCCGAGGCCCGGGTACACGGCGGCGAACATCGCGGGCAGGATCGCGAAGTACTTGGCGATGTCGTTGGCGATCGAGAAGGTGGTCAACGCCCCTCGTGTGATGAGGAGTTGCTTGCCGATCTCGACGATCTCGATGATCTTCGTGGGGTCGGAGTCGAGGTCGACCATGTTGCCGGCCTCCTTCGCGGCCGATGTGCCCGTGTTCATCGCCACGCCGACGTCCGCCTGCGCGAGGGCGGGTGCGTCGTTGGTGCCGTCGCCGGTCATCGCGATGAGCTTGCCGTCGGCCTGCTCCCGCTTGATCAGGGCGAGCTTGTCCTCGGGGGTGGCCTCGGCGAGGAAGTCGTCGACGCCGGCCTCCTCGGCGATGGCCTTGGCGGTCACCGGGTTGTCGCCGGTGATCATCACCGTGCGGATGCCCATCCGGCGCAGCTCGTCGAAGCGCTCCCGCAGTCCGGGTTTGACGACGTCCTTGAGGTGGACGACGCCGAGCACGACGGCCGTGCCGTCGCCCGTCGACTCCGCGACGGCGAGCGGCGTGCCGCCCGACGCGGAGACCCGCTCCACCGTCGCCTCCAGCTCGGCCGGCACATCGCCGCCCTGCTCGCGCACCCAGGCCGCGACCGCGGCGGCCGCTCCCTTGCGCAGCAGCCCGCCTCCGCCGGCCTCCGGCAGGTCGACCCCGGACATCCGGGTGGCGGCGGTGAACGGCGCCCACACGGCGCCGTCGACGACCCGCTCGGTCAACTGGTGCTTCTCGTAGGCGTACTCGACGATGGACCGGCCCTCGGGCGTCTCGTCGGCCAGCGAGGACAGGAGCGCGGCCCGGGCGAGCCGCTCCACCGGCACGTCGCCGACCGGCAGGAACGCGCTCGCCCGGCGGTTGCCGAAGGTGATGGTTCCGGTCTTGTCGAGCAGCAGCGTGTTGACGTCGCCGGCGGCTTCGACCGCCCTTCCGGACATGGCCAGGACATTGCGCTGGACGAGGCGGTCCATACCCGCGATGCCGATCGCCGACAGGAGCGCGCCGATCGTGGTCGGGATCAGACAGACCAGCAGCGAGACGAGGACGATGCCGGTGACGCCGTCCGCGGTGAGGGCGGCGGTGTCCTGCGCGGCCGCCATAGCGTCCTTGGAGAAGATCGCCATCGGCTGCAGGGTCACCACCGCGACCAGGAAGACGAAGGTCAGCATGACCAGAAGCAGGTTGAGGGCCAGCTCGTTGGGGGTCTTCTGCCGGTTGGCGCCCTCGACCAGGGAGATCATCCGGTCGAGGAAGCTCGCTCCGGGCTCCTGGGTGATCCGTACGACGAGCCGGTCGGACAGCACCCGGGTGCCGCCGGTGACCGCGCTGCGGTCGCCTCCGGACTCACGGATCACCGGCGCGGACTCGCCGGTGATCGCGGACTCGTCGACGCTCGCCGCGCCCTCGATGACGTCGCCGTCGCCGGGAATCAGCTCGCCGGCGGGCACGGAGACGATGTCGCCGCGTCTCAGCTCCGAGGCGGCGACCTCTTCCTCCACCCAGGCGCCGTCCGCGGCTCCGGGCTCCCAGCCGGCGAGTCGGCGTGCGACGGTCTGCTGACGGGTCCTGCGCAGCGAGTCCGCCTGGGCCTTGCCGCGGCTCTCGGCGACGGCTTCGGCGAGGTTGGCGAAGACGACCGTCAGCCACAGCCAGCCGGTGATCAGCCAGCCGAAGCCGGTGGGGTTGAACAGCGCGATGCCGGTGGTGAGCGCGGCGCCGACTTCCGTCACGAACATGACCGGGTTGCGGACCAGGGTCACCGGGTTCAGTTTGCGCAGGGCCTGCGGCAGGGCGCGCCACAGCTGCTTGGGGTCGAGCATTCCGGCGCCGACCCGGCGCGGACGCTCCGGTCCGGACGGCTGGTGGTCGGCCACGGGGGCGGGCCGTTCCCGCACAGGAGCGGACATCAGAATCGCTCCGGCTTGATCAGGGCTGCCACAAGGTAGCCGAGCAGCGCGACGGCCACGATCAGGCCGACGATGTTTTCCACGGTCATCGAGAAGACCTCGTACTCAGACAGGAAGAGGGGGGACGAAGGGGGTTGTTCTGTGAACTTCTGGGCTGCTCACGGCAACGGTGAGCAGCCCTCCGCCGAGGGGAGCCCGGCGGAGGACTGTGGGGGTGGCGCGGGCCCGGTCATGGGCGCCCGATGTCTCGGCCCTAGAGGCCGATGTCTCGGCGGTTCATGTCGTCGAGGGACTCCCGGCGTACGAGAGTGCGGGCGGCGCCGTCCTTCACGGCGACGACGGGCGGGCGGCCGACCAGGTTGTAGCCGGAGGCCATGGACAGGTGGTACGCGCCGGCCACCGGGACGGCGAGCAGGTCGCCGGGGCGGACGTCCTCGGGCAAGGGGACCTCGTTCGCCAGGACGTCTCCGGCCTCGCAGTGGCGGCCGACGACGGTGACGAGGCGGGGCGCGGCCGTGGAGTGCCGGCCGATCAGACGGGGCGAGTAGCGCACCCCGTAGAGCGCGGGCCGGGGGTTGTCGCTCATGCCGCCGTCGACGGCGACGAAGGTGTGCGACCCGGTCCGCTTGACCGCGAGGACTCGGTACACGCAGACGCCGGCGGGCCCGACGACCGCCCGACCCGGCTCGATGGTGAGCCGTGGCACGGCCAGCTTCACCTTGCCGCAGCCGTCCTCCAGCTCGGCCCGGACGCGGCCCGCGAGCACGGACACGTTGAGGCTCTCCTCGCCGGGCCGATAGGCGATGCCGTGTCCGCCGCCGATGTTCAGCTGCGGCAGCTCCACACCGTGCTGCTCCCTGATCCGCGCCATCAGGCCGATCATGCGCCGTACGGCGGCTATGTAGGGCTTGACGGCGGTGATCTGCGAGCCGATGTGGCAGTGCAGTCCGACGAGTTCCAGGCGCGGCTGGTCGAGCACCCTGGCGACCGCGTGCTGCGCGGAGCCGTCCGTGATGGACACGCCGAACTTCTGGTCCTCCGTGCCGGTCCGCACCTTGGCGTGCCCGCCGGCCGCGATGCCGGGCACGGCGCGCAGCATGACCTGCTGACGAGAGTCCTCCGGCACGATCGCGGCAAGGCGCGCGATCTCCGAGGTGCTGTCGACGACGATGCGCCCGACGCCCAGCCGCACGGCGGTGTCGAGGTCCTCGGGGCTCTTGGCGTTGCCGTGCAGCACGATCTTCTCCGGCGGGAAGCCGGTGGCGACGGCGAGCGTCAGCTCCCCGGCCGAGCACACATCCAGGCCGAGTCCTTCTTCCTGGACCCAGTGGGCCATGGCCCGGCACAGGAACGCCTTGGCGGCGTAGACGACGTCGGCTTCGGGGAACGCCGTGCGATACGTGCGGCAGCGCTCCCTGACCTCGTCCTCGTCCAGTACGTAGACGGGGGTGCCGAAGCGGCCCGCCGTCTCGGCGAGCGACACACCTCCGACGCTGACGTCCCCGCGGCGCTCGGCACGGGTGGAACGCGGCCAGATCGACAGGTCGTCGGTGTCGCTACGCGATGCGGGCGAGGGCACCAGGGGTGAGGTGAGGGATGACGTAAGGGATACGGACACGACGCCTCCTCAGCCGATCAAGAGGTGGAGACACGAGACGAGGGCGGCGGCGCCCGTCACTCGCAGGGCGCCCACGTGCTTCGGGTCCCGCTTCTGCCGGGAGCTCTCGTCGCCGCGGGCCTTCGAGACGCCGGGGGCGGAGAACTGCGGGTCGACGGTGAGGGAGGCGACGCCGAGGGGCGCGACGAGGGAGCGCAGCGCGGGCTCGGAGAGCCTGATGCAGGCGTGGTCCGGGCCGAGCGTGGCGGCGAGTCTGGCCTCGGAGGTGAATCCGACGGCTGTGCGGTCACCCAGAGGAGTACGGAAGAGACGGGCGCTGCAGCCCGCGGGTCCCGACCGGACGGGGACGAGGAGAGGTCCGGCCGGGACGCGTTCAGAAGGCTCGGGGTCCTCGGAGTGTTCGACTTCAGACATGGCAGTGCCCCTCGAAGAAGGTGAAGAGGATGTAGTCGCCCGGCCGGTCGGCCGTGCGTGCTCCGGAATGAAGCTATGCCCGCAGGGATGGGATTCGGCCACCTCGCTGACGGGCGCTTGACGGTATTCCCCGGACCCGTAACGCGCTCCTGACGCACAGCGGGCGGAAGAAGGCGGGGGGCTCGGTCAGGGCGTGCCCTCCGTCAGCCGGCGTGCGTCGAAAGGCAGCCACCGACTGAGCCGACGGTGCGCGGACACGAGGTCGCTCAGCAGGGGCGAGGGCGGTACGGCGAGGACCGGGCAGGCGGCATGAGCGACGCAGTACCGGACCACCGACGGAAAGATCAGCCGGCGCAGCCCGCTGCGCCGCCCGGCGCCGATCACCAGGAGATCACCGGCACGGTCCGCGGATGCCACCAGCGCGGGGCCAGGGCGGCCGCGCGCGATCACACCCTGCCAGGGTGCCGCGGGGCCGGCGCTGCCGAACGCGTCGTCGATGGTCTCGAGCAGCCGGGCCGCCGCCGCCCGGCGGAAGTCGATCGCCGGAGGAGACACCGGGCACCGCCGAGCCAGCTCACCGTCCGGTGGCAGCCAGGCCAGTACGGCCACCAGCTCGGCCCGGGTACGACGCGCCTCGTCCACGGCCCGGTGCAGCGCTGTCAGGCTGCCCATCGAACCGCTCACCCCGACCACGACGCGCCGGCCCTCGCCACCGCTCATCGCTCCATCACCTCTCGGCGTACGCACATACGGACATCGGCTCCCTGCATACGCCCGTGGACGGCGGCAGGCCATGGCGTCCATGTGCGCCTGTGACTTCTCTTACGCCGGGAGCCGAACGCCCCATCGCACTCCTCGTGCCGCAAGCACGGGCCCAGAACACCTGGTGCGAGACCTGCTGGGCGCCTACGCCGGTTCTGGCGGCATCCGGGGCGCGGCGGGCGGCGTCCGGGGCGCGGCGGGCGGCCCGGCATGCGCGGGCGAGGATCACCCGTACGGCTCGTGGGTTTCCCCTGCTTTCCCGGAAGGCTTCACTGTGTCGCGCGCCAGAGAGCGCTCGTTCCGCCGAAAGGGACCGCCGTGGCCGCATTCACCATCGATATGTCCAGCCCCCTGCGCGCCTCGGCTTTCACCAGTGACCTGGGCGGCCCGGGCGGGGGCACCCATGGGCCGGGTGAGTGGTACAACCATTTCGGCATGGACCTGGGAGCGCCCGCCGGCAGCGAGGTCCGCGCCGCGTTCGACGGCCACATCACACGGCTCAACCCGCACATCCCGTCCACCGACACCAGCGGGTCGTACGGCGCCGAGGTCTTCGTACGGGCGCACAACGACAGGATGGGCGGCTTCTACACGCACATCACCAACGTGCCGTCCGCTCTGGCCATCGGATCGACGGTGAGCAGGGGTGACCGGCTCGGCGATGTCATGGCCTTCCCCGGAGTCCCCACGCACGTCCACTGGGCCCTGGTCGAGATCATCGGCGGCCTTCCCGGCGGCACCTACAAGGGCGTGAACCTGCACGGGAGCTTCGTGGCGGCGACCCGATCGGACAGCACGCTGGCGGTGACGTTCCACCAGAACGGGTCGGCCCCGGCCGCCATCTGACCACGCTGCCCACTCGGCACGGGCGAGCCAGGACGGCCCCGCCTCAAAGTGACACCGCGACGCGTGGGCGTCCCTCGAGGATGCCGGCGCCCGCCGCCGCAGGGAGCCGCGCAGTGAGTACGACAGCGGTGCCGTCTGAGTACGTGGGCCCTCCTCACGCCCCTGCCGCCCTGATGTGATCGGCGCATGACGACGAACGAGACCACGCTCCCCCAGCCCGAATCCGCGTACGCCCCGCGTCTTGTCGCCGTCGGCGGCCTGGTGCTCCTGGCGCCCCTCGTCTTCGTCGTCGGCGCGATCGTCCTCGACGACTCCCTCTTCGGCGACGGCAGCATCGGCCTGGCCTCCGAGGCCTCCGGCCTCGCCCTGGCCCTCTCCGCGCTGACCGGACTCCTCGCCGCCGCCCTTCCGCGCGCCACGCTCGGACGACAGCTCCGAACCAAGGCCGTCATGGTGCAGTACGCCCTGGCTCTCATCGCCCCCCTCATCGCGGCGATGGACTAGGGCCTGCTGGGAGAGTGGGGTACGAACTCCCCGGTGGCCACGACCCGTCTCATCGCCGCCACGGGTCGATGCCGCCGAGTGCCGGGCCTGACACGGAAGTTGAGGAGCCGCAGAATGCTCCGACCCTCCGGGTAACAAGGAGTTGGCCCGGTCCTGAGCGGCCCGGATCCGCAGAGGCCGTCAGGCCAGCAGAGCGGCGGCTTCCTCACGCGCGTGGCGGAGCCAGGACGCGCGTGCCTCGTCGGTCGAGTCGGTGACCGTACGGAAGACGACCCGGCGCACGTCGGTAACCCCCACGTACGGCAGGACGCATGCCGACCAGATCCTGTCCAGCGGGTCCCCGAACTCGATCTCCTCGCGGTCGGCGGGAGTGTCCGAGGTGTTCAGGACGAGCGCCCGGCTGACCGTCAGAAGCCCCTCAGGCTCGCCGTCCGCCGTGCCGAGCTTGTAGGCGACGCCGGGCGCGAGCACGCGCTGCACCCAGCCGGTGAGGATCGCGGGCGGCATGCCCCACCAGTTCGGATGGACGAACACCAAGGCGTCGAGCTCGGCCAGCTCCTGACGGTGCATCGCCACCTGCGAGTCGACGGCAGCCGCGGCCGACTGGACCGTCTCCGTCTCGTCAGCGGCCAGTACCGGGGCGAATCCCTCGGCGCACAGGTCGTGCGCGAGCACCGTGCACCCGCGGCCGTGCAGTTCGTCCACGACGGCGTCGAAGACAGCGTGATTGAAGCTGCCCGGCCGTGGGTGTGCGAGGTAGACCCCTACGCGCATTGCTCATCCCCCGTAAACGTCGATCGCCGTCGGCCGACGATCTACGGGGAGCCTACGCACCCGAGAGGACCGGCCGCCACCCGGTTGACTCTCCGTCGAACTGCGGCTGCCACGCCGCCCGTTCAGGGACAGGAACGGGCTGTCGGCGACGAGCAGTTGGGCGAGGCGGAACTCGACGGTCCAGAAACCCGTTCTAACATTCACTTCGTCATGTCGTGCGAAAGTACGCCTTCCTTCCCTCCGAGAGACTCTGCGTCGATGACCCGAAGTGCCCGCAACCGTGCCCGGAAGAGGGCGCGCACACGCGAGCGCCCCCGCCGCATGGCCTTAATCGCTGCCTGCGCCGTGGTGCTCGCCTCGATCGCGCTCCTGCTGGGGGGCCTCATGAGAGACGACGACCCTCCGACGGCGGGCAGCGGTCGCGGCTCCGACGGCTCCGGGGGGAGCGGCGACCAGAAGGACTCACAGCCAGGAGAGGACCGCCGGGAGAAGGAGGAGCCCTGGGACGGCAAGGTGAAGGTGCTGGGCGACGGCTCGACGTCGTACACCGGACCACAGCCGGGCCAGCTCAAGGCCGAGCGCCTCAAACCCGGCGAGAAGCCACCGCAGTTCGTGGTGTTCTCCTGGGACGGCGCGCTGGAGGGCGACGACCGCCTCTTCTCCCACTTCCGACAGGTCGCGAAGGAGAGCGACGCCCATATGACGTTCTTCCTGACGGGCATCTACCTGCTGCCGTCCGCAAAGAAGAGCGTGTACGAACCGCCGCAGCACGGCCGCGGGTCCGCTGCCATCTCGTACCCCACGGAGGGGCACATCCGGACCACGCTGGCGCAGCTCGGCGGCGCGTGGAAGGACGGCCACGAGATCGGCTCCCACTTCAACGGTCACTTCTGCGGCAAGAAGGGCGGCGAGGACTGGAGTTCCGAGGAGTGGAAGAGCGAGATCCAGCAGACGTACGACATGGTCAAGAAGTGGAAGACGCATACGGGTTTCACGGATCTGCCGGCGCTGCCCTTCGACCCGGACCGTGAGTTCGCCGGGGGCCGCGCGCCGTGCCTGGAAGGCCAGAAGACTCTTCTGCCGGCCGCCAAGCAGTTCGGGTGGCGCTACGACGCCAGCTCGCCTGGCGACTTCCAGATATGGCCGCGCAAGAAGGACGGGATCTGGGACTTCCCACTGCAGATGCTGCCGTATCCCGACAAGGAGATCCAGGTGCTCTCCATGGACTTCAACTTCCTCTACAACCAGTCCAAGGGCCAGACCGAGGGAGATCCCGGGCAGTACCCCGCGTGGGCGGAGGCCACCCGCAAGGCATATATGAACGGCTTCAACCGGGTCTACAACGGCAGCAGGGCGCCGCTGTTCATCGGCAACCACTTCGAACAGTGGAACGGCGGCATCTATATGGACGCCGTGGAACACGTCATGCGGCAGGTCTGCCCGCGCAAGGACGTGAAGTGCGTGTCCTTCCGGGAGCTCGCCGACTGGATGGACGCCCAGGACCCGAGGGTGCTGGAGCAGCTCCGCTCCCTCGATCCGGGACAGGCGCCGGACTGGAAGGCCGTCGTCAAGTGACGGAGTGACCCAGAAGCCGGTATGACGGCCGCGGCTGCGGCACGCTCCCCTCAGGGGCGTGCCGCGACCGCCTTCGTGTAGTCGCGCCAGATGTCGACCGGCATCGCATGGCCGGGGTCCCCGCTCTTGGAGCTGGCGACGCCGTCGAGGGGCAGCAGATCGAGCTTGCGAAGGTCCATCCGGTAGAGGACGACCGCCGTGGCCTGCTTCCCTGTGTAGCCGACGAACCAGGCCGACTTGTTGTCCTGGCTCGTCCCGGTCTTCCCGGCCGACCGGACCCCGGGCACCTTCGCCGCCTTGCCGGTGCCTTCGTCCACGACCCCTTCGAGCGCTTCGGTCACCTTCTGGGAGACGTCAGCGGAGAACGCTCGCTGCGTGCGGGGCTTGGGCAGTTCGATCGACGAGCCGTTGCGGGTGACGCGGAGCACCGAGTACGGCTCGGAACGGACGCCCTCCGCGGCGAACGTGCCGTACGCCGTGGCCATCCGGATGGCGCTCGGCGTCGAGTTGCCGAGCGCGAAACCCGGAACCTGCGGGCCGAAGCTGGACGGCAGCAGCCCGGCATCCTGGGCGTGCTTGCGCACCCGGTCCAGTCCGACGTCCATGCCGAGCTGCAGGAAGGTGGAGTTGACGGAGTTGACCATGGCGGTGCGCAGCGTGATGCTGGAGCCCCAGTCGGTCTCGCCGTCGTTCTTCCCCTTCACCACCTTGCCGTTGCGGTCCCAGTAGGGACCCTCGGGGGTCATCAGAGACGCGTTGTGCTGACCGTTGTACGTGGTCGAAAGAGTGACGGGCCGGCGCGGCGCGTCCCGTTCGGATACGACCCCGTCGCTGAGGGCGGCGGCGTAGACGAAGGGGGCGAAGGAGGATCCCGCAGGCACGGTCACGGCGTTGGACTCGTTGAAGCCCTGTTTGAGGAATCCCGGCCCACCGTAGATCGCGAGTATCCGGCCGTCGGACGAGACGGTCGCAGCGCCGGTCCTCACATACTGATCGGATGGGCGCTTCTTCGGGTCGAGCTTGCCGCGGGCGTCGCGCACCGCCTTCTCCAGGGCGCCCGTTCTCGACCTGTCGAAGGTGGTGTAGATCTGATACCCGCCGAGGTCGAAGTCCTTCTCCGAGATCTTTCCGGTTCGCGTGGCGTACGACTTCGCGAGCTCCACGAGGTAGCCCTGCTGGCCGCTCAGGTCGGTGCGTCCGCCGGTCGCCTCGTTGGGCTCGGGAAAGTCGGTGAACTTGGCCCTCTCCTCCGGAGAGAGCTTCCCGATGGCGACCATACGGTCGAGGGTCCACCGCCAGCGTTCGACCGCGCGCTCGCGGTTCTGGGGGCCGAGCGTCGGGTCGTACAGCCCCGCTCCCTTCAGGAGAGACGCGAGGAACGCGCCCTCGCTCGCGTTGAGCTGCGAGACGTCCTTGCCGTAGTACGCCTGGGAGGCCCGCTGAATTCCGTATGTTCCGCGACCGAACCAGCTGGTGTTGAGATACGCCTCGAAGATCTCGTCCTTGGTGAACGCGTTCTCCATCTTCACGGAGAGCAGCATCTCCGTGAATTTGCGCGACAGCGTCTGGTCCTGGCTCAGGTACGCGTTCTTGACGTACTGCTGCGTGATCGTGGAGCCGCCCTGGGTCTCGCCTCCGCCGACCATGCGCGACAACGCGCGCACGATCCCGGAGGGAGACACACCGGGGTCGGAGTAGAAGCTCGCGTTCTCTGCCGCGAGAACCGCCCACCGGACGTCCTCGGGCACCTTGTCCAACGGCATCTCCTGCCGGCTGACCCAGCCGGTCGTGGCCATCTCGGTGCCGTCGGCCCAGTAGTAGACGTTGTCCTGCTGCATGGCGAACGAATTCGGGTTCTCCGGGATCTCCGTCCGCCAGTACGCGATCGCCACCACGAGCGCCAGCAGCCCGCCGCAGGTCAGGAAGGCGCCCAGGGTCTGGCGCCACGAGGGTATCCAGCGTCGGTAGCCGACCCGGCCCGGCCGCGGGTACTTGGGCCGCATGCGCTGGATGCGCCGCAGCAGCGGCAGCACCCGGGCCAGCGGGCTGTCGCGCGGGGCGCGCCGCGAACCGTTGCCCCTGGTCGCCTGGGTCGCCTTGGTCGCACGGGCTGCCTTGGTCGCCCGCCTGCCGCGCTGAGCAGGCTGGCCGCGCCTACCCACGCGCTGTCACCGCGACCCCGACAGCGCGTGAAGAAGCGATGTTTAACATGAAACCCCCCAGTGGTGCACAGTTCCGAGACTTCGCCCCGTCTCGATGACCACCCTAGGCAGGGACCGGTGCGGCCGCTTCCACCGCCCCCACTCTCAGGGCATGTCTCTTACAACCGTGCGTGCGGCATATGACGCCTGATCGCGCGTCACGGTTCCGCCCGCAGGCGGCAGTCACCGAAGCGCACCGTCGAAGCGCGCGGCGCCCTCCCCGGATGCGGTGCGACTGCGGGCCCAGTCGCCTCTCGCGGGGGTCGCCCCCAGTCGGGTCACAAGGGAAGGCTGGCTCGAGCACGGCGGCAACACCCCTGCGGCGGCCGCGAGCCTGCAGGTGCACGCCCAGACCGTCCGCTACCGGATGAAGCAGGTCGAGGCTCTGTTCGGCACCGCGCTGCACGACCGGCGTGACCGACGGAGGCAGGACGCGAGGCCCCGCGATCGGTAAAGGGATCGCAAAGCGGCGGGATGGAACCGGCGCGCCTTCCTCTTTGGGGTGCTCCGTGTCTCCGTGAAGAAGGGTGTTCAGATGTCGCGCGCCGTGCTCTCCCCGCCGACCCCTTCCGATGCATCGCTCGTCCGCACTGTGCGAAAGGGGCAGGCCGCTGCGCTGCGTCCCCTCTATCAGCGGCACTACGCGGCGGTCCACGCCTACGCGTCCAGCTGCACGCCCGCGCCGATGGACGCGCACGAGCTCACCTGCCGGGCCTTCGCTCAACTGCTGCAACGGCTGCTCGCCGGGGAGTTCTTCGCCGAGCGGCGTCATCCGGGCTGTGTGCGCAGGCAATTGCACGACATGGTGCGCGCGGGGGCGGTCGCCCGGGTGGCGAGCGATCCCGACTCGCTCTCTGCCGGCTTCCGTGCCTGGGTGGCCCATGGGTCGTCCTGGCCCATGGAGGAGGACGGCCAGCTGGCGCTGGCGTTCTCGTTCCTTCCCGCTCCCTCGCAGTGCCTTCTGTGGCACACGGTCGTGGAGCAGGACGACGCCGCCGACGTCTCACGGATCACCGGGATCGAGCTGGAGGATCTGAGCACGGTCCGCTCGCAGGCGATGGTCCTGCTCCGCCAGGCGCGCGCGGGTCTGTACCTGGACAGGCTGGGCATGCAGCAGTGCAGTGACATCCTCAGAGCCCTGGCCGCCGACCCGGAGGCCGAGTTGGACGCGGCCGGGGCCGACCACCTCCGTGTGTGCGCAGGCTGCCAGGGCGTCTATCGCGACCTGGCGCAGCTGGACTCGCGGCTGGACGCCCAGCTGCCCGGCCACCTGCTGGGGTGGTGGCCCGGCCAGGCCTATCTGCGTGCGAAGGAGTCCACGTCCACCCCGCTGGCAGACCCGCCGTTCCTCGCGCAGGCCGTGCAGCGGGCCGAGAGCGCCATGGGCTCGCCGCAGCCGGCCAAGCCCTTCGTGTCGAGGCCGAGCGGAAGGCGTCGGGCGCCCGGCCGCTTCAGGCTCCCGCCCGCTCCGACGGCCGCGACCGTCCTCGGCCTCCTCCTGAGCGGCGTCGCGGCGTTCTCGCTGGTGCGCTCCGGAGCCGACGACGACGCTTCCCCGAGCCGGCCGGACCCGTCCAGCCCTGTCGTCGTATCCCCGTCTCCCGATCCCTCCTCCAAACCCGAGCCCTCTCCCTCCCCCACCGTGCCTCCTGCCCTGTCCGCGCGGGCAGGCGTCGCCGCGACGGCCTATTCGTATGCGCAGGGCACCGTCCTCGAAGGCGCGGCGCCCGGCTCCCTGCGGCTGAGCTCCTCCTCCAAGCTCCGCTTCGACCACGTCGACTTCTCAGATCGGGCAGCTGCCTCGGCCGTGTTCCGGTTGGCCGCGGGGACGTCGTCCTACTCCGGCATGATCCTGATGCGACTGGACTCCCCGGATGCGACGCCGTTCGCATGGGTGAGCGCGCCGTCGACGAGCACGGCGGAGGACGTCTCCACGGCCGTCATTCCCGTCCGCGGGGTTCACACCGTCTACATCACCACGTCGTGCCCCGACGAGGAGCCCTGCCTCGAGTTCCACGAGTTCTCCGTCGTGGACGACGAGGCCGACAAAGACAACAAGGACGACAAGGGCGACGAGGCGCCGGACTCGCCCGGGGGCGAGGACCAGAGCCCGACGACCACCATCGTCGACGCCGTGAGGCGGAGCGGCCGATGACGAACACTTCGCAGGCCCGCAGTCCCCGTGATCCCCTCGCGCCCCTGCGGGAGGAACTCCCCTTGCTGATGGACGAGATGATCCGGGCTCTCGAGGACAGAGCCGCACTCACGACGGCCCACTGGTACGGACACCAGGGCCGCGGGGTGCGCGAGGAGATGACGCGCGCGCTGATACAGGCCGTCGACCGGGCGTTCCCCCCAAGGTCCGCGCACGCGCCCCGCGCACAAGCAGAGGCCGAAGCGCCTGGGGCCCCTCTGGACCTTCGCCGGTCGCGCCGGCAGCTCTTCGCCGCCCTCGTCGACGCCAGGGAGGCTGTCCCGGCGGCGGGGCTGAGCGAGCTGGCGCTGCGGGCACGGTGGCCGCTGCCCCGCACGACGCCAGGAGGCACCCGGGGCAGAACGAACGCCCCCTCTCACGGTCGACAGACTGCGCTCGCTCGTGAGCTCCGGAGAGATCGACACCGTCGTCCTGGTGATCACCGACATGCAGGGAAGGCTCCAGGGCAAGCGATTCGCCGCGCGCCACTTCCTCGACGAGGTGCTCGGCCACGGCACGGGGGGCTGCAACTCCCTCCTCGCCGTCGACACCGACATGAACACGGTCGACGGCTACGCCATGTCCTCGTGGGAGACCGGCTACGGCGACTTCGCCATGCACGGCGACACCAGCACCCTGCGCCGCGTCCCCTGGCACCCGGGGACGGCGATGATCACGGCAGGTCTGGCCTGGCCGATCGGGGCCCCGGTGGCAGCGTCCCCCCGACAGATCCTCAAGCGGCAGCTGGACCGCCTCGCCGACCGCGGCCTGACTGCGCTCAACATCGACAGCGGTAGCCAGACGGCCGAGAGCAGCGACAGCAGCAGTCCTGAGCCCTCATCCTGCTTCTCGCGCACCTGCCCGTGACCTCACTCGCCGGCGCGCCGCCAGGGGAACGGGGCGAGGTCAGGCTCGACCCAGCCGGTCCGGGCCGACGCACTCGCCAGTGTCGCGGGGCGGTAGAAACGGGTGAGCAGACGCTTGTCGAGCAGGGGAGGGTGGTGCTCGGCGAAGGCGGAGAAGGTCTGGGCGTCGTCCTCGGCCACATGGTGCCCCACGAGTTCCACCCAGGCCCGACTGACGGTCGCGTTGTACTTCTGGGGCGCTCCCGCGTAGCGCGCGGTGCGCTGGATGCCTTCGCTGACCATGCGGACCGCCGCGGGAACGCCGTGCCTCCGCACCGTCAGCCAAGTCAGGTGGATGTGCTGTCGGTGGCCGAAATGCTCGGCGGACGCCATCACCTCGGCCATCAGGTCGTCGAAAGCCGCTGTGCCCTTCCCGTGGGGCCCGGGGCTGGTCCGGTTCATTTGGACACCTCCGTCAGTGCCCGCAGAACCGCGTGGAAACCGGCGACGGCTTCGGCGGGAAGCCCGCCGAGTGCGCGGTGCTCCAGGTCGGTCAGGGTCTTTTGAATCGTGTCGGCCGCCAGGCGGCCGGTGGGCGTCAGCTCGATGAGCACGGCTCGGCGGTCGCCGGCGCGGGCGCCGCGAGTGATGTGACCGCGTCTCTCCAGCCGGTCCAGCACGCTGGTCAACGTGGTCGGCCGCGTGCCAGCGGCGGCGCCGAGTTCGGAGACTCGGCGGGGGCGGCCGTCGGCGAGGTTGGCCAGGGCATTGATCTCGGAGGCGGTCAGGTCCAGGTCGACGAGTTCTGCGGCGAGCACTTGCAGGGTGGCGTGGGTGGCCCGCTGCAAGGCAAGCAGGGCCGACCCCTCAGGTGGTACGTATTCGGACTTCATGTTTTCGGACTATACGATTTCGTAGTAGATGAGGCAAGGGCCAGCACCGACAGCCCGGCGCGCGGGCCCGGAACCACGAGGTCCCGCCCGATCGAAGTGATCGGACGGGACATCGTCGACCGCTCCCGAGCCGGCTCAGGAAACAGCCGGCCTCAGGCGGCAGCGCCCTTCAGGTCAGCGCAGCAGCACGTCGCAGGTCGATGCGAAGAACTCGCCCGTCTTGCCGCCGTTGCCGCCGTCCGGGGTGTCAGGGCCGCCGTGCCCGCCCCAGATGTGCACGACCGCTGCCCGGCCGGTCCGCCGGGGGAAGGTCGCGAACTCCCAGTTGTCGGACTCTTCTTCGCTGTGCGAGCCCTGGACCTCGACCAGGAAGGGGGTCGGCTCCAGGTCCTCCCAGCTCAGACCCCCGGTGGGAGCCCAGCCCTCGCGGGTGACGAACCAGCGGTGAGACCAGGACTCCGACGTGTGGTACGCCGTGTAGTCGTAGGTGAAGGTCTGGCTGGGGGCGGAGGTGTCCAGCTCCGTCAGGGGCCACTCCCCCAGCGTGGAGTCCGGGGCCAGGTCCAGTCCCCGGAAGGCCGAGTTGCCCGTGGACGGGACGGTGTCGCCCTGGAAGAACTTGCGGTACTCCAGGTACTTCAGGGCGTTGTTCCACGGGTAGTCGGCGAGCATCCGGTCGGCGCCGGGCACTACCTCCTGCCAGACGGTGCTGATGTTCAGGTTGCGGGCTTCGACGCAGATCTTCGCGGGATCCTCGTCCCGGATGGCGGCGGCCGCGCGGCTGCGCGGGTGGTTGACGGTGCCGTGCTGCGGTGCCGCATCCCTGCCCTTGGGAGCCTGCCGCGGCTCTTGCGGGGACGACCAGGGCCGGGAACTCGCCGAGCGCACGGTCACCTCATTGGTGAACGGCGTGAAATGGCCGTCCACCTTGGCGCGGATCTTCACCGTGTACTCGCTGTTCGGCTCCTCGCCCAGGTCCACCCAGTGGGAGTTGGACGGCGCCCAGTCCCAACTCGGCCAGTAGAGGAAGACGGTCTGCCGGGCCTCGCCGTCGATCCACACCTCGTAGACGTGCGGGTAGGGCGCCTCGCCGTTGTCCCAGTCCTCCGGGGGAGGCCATGTGCCGTGCTCGGGGCTGTTGCCGCCGATCTGCCACCGCAGGCTGATGCCGTGCATCGTGTGCGGGCCGTCAGCGCGGTGCCTGACGTCGGCGCGAAGGTCGGATGGGGCCGGGCTCTGGAGGCGGCCGCTCATGATGTCCCTACTTCCTGGAGAATGCGTCCCACGGGATATCACCGCGAGACGTGCATATGACGCACAGTTACATATTTCCAGATGTCGAACCGCCCGACGCTAGCGCCACGTTCGCCCATTCGTGTGACACTCTGTCGCCAACTCGCCTGCCTGGCAGGGCACCCGGTCTGCGAGGGGCCGCCTGGCAGGCCGCTCTCTTGCCGGCGGCCTCCCGAGGGCGACCTCGGAGGTGTTCATCCAGGGATGAGCGCTATGCCGTCGGCGTAGGCATCGCTGTCTCCGCCCGTGACGCGTGTGAACGCGAGGGTCAGGGCGACCGTCCGGGCGCCCGCCGGCACGAAGCCGGTGGCCGTCTCCTTGAGGAAGCCGGTGGCGCCTCCGCGACGCTCGGGGGACAAGGCGGGCAGTCGGGGCCGGGGGCCCTGATCGGCGAGATCCCGTGGGCGCCACGAGGGAGGCGGCGGCGGAGCGGGGTGCCGCCGGGAGCCCTGCGGCTGCGGGGGTGCCTCGCCGCCGGGCAGCCGCTCCCCCACGGCTTCGGGGCCCGCCCCACAGACCCGTGGCTGCGCGTGCGCTCGGGCTGCCGGTCAGCGCTGGGCGAGTTCGTAGGCGTACGAGGGTGTGAACGTGCCCGGCGCGCCCTTGCAGCCGTCGGACTCGCCCGGCAGCTTGACCCACAGATAGGCGTCGATCCGCGCCTGTTGGGTGGACGTGGTCGGAGGCTGCCCCAGGGCCCGCCCTGCCGGGTCGCACCACTGTCCCGCCGCCGGTGCGCCGTTTCCGTTCCTGCCGGTGTCGATGACCGCGCCGAGGCGGGCCGGACCGCCGAGCGCGTCCAGGACCCGGCGTGCGTAGGCGGCCTCGTCGGCGGTCCGATGGAAGTTGGCGACGTTGGTGAAGATGCCGTCACCGCTCGACGCGGCGCCGGCCTGGCGCAGTGCGGCCGCCTGTTCGGCGGCCGGGTGCCAGTTGGAGTGCCCTGCGTCGAAGTAGACCTTGGCCTGGGGGTTCGCCGCGTGCATGGCGCGGGCGGCGCGGGACAGCGAAGCGAACCGGCCGGCCCTCGTCTGCGCCGAGAGGCAGTCGGCGAGCGCGATCGAGTCGGGCTCCAGGATGACGATGACCGGGCGACTGCCGAGGCCGGCTGCGAAGCCGCGGATCCAGGCGTCGTACGCCGCGAGGTCGGGTGCGCCGCCCTGCGAGGCTCCGCCGCAGTCCCGGTCCGGGATGGCGTAGGGCACGAGCACGGGAATCCGGCCCGCTGCCGCGGCGCCGGAGGTCACGGCGCGCACGTCGCCGGTTATGGCGCCGGGGTTGTACTGGGGGAACCACACGGCTGCGGGCTGCGAGGCGATGCTCGACTCGATGAGCGGGCGGCGCGAATCGCCGCGATTGGCGGCCACCCATTCCAGAACCTGCGACTGCGGGTGCCTGTAGAGCTTTCCTGCGGCGGGTCCTGCCGGGGATCGCCGCGCCGGGGAGGCAGACGCCGTCTTCGGGGAAGCCGACCGCTTGGCGGACGCGGACGCAGAAGGGGACGCGGTGGCGGTCGGGGCGGACTTGGAGGCGCTGGGCTGGACGGGCAGAGGCAGTCGCAGGGTGGTGTGGCTGGTGTCCGGCCGTGCGGTGTCGCGTTCGCCGGCGCCCCCGGCGCCCGTCATCGCGGTGGCCGCGCCGACCGCGACCACCGCTGTGGCCACGGCAGTCATGCCGGCATGCCGCATGAGGCGGCGCCGCTCGGCGCTGCGGGCGCGCAGCTGCTCGCGTACGTGTGACATCCGGCTCGCTCCTGTCCGACGCCCGCCCGTTCCCGATGTACAGGAAAGGCCGGGCCCCATGCCGACACGCGAAGCGTAGCGCTCGCGATGACGACTCCCCCGGGGAGTCCGCCCGTCGGACTCTTCACACCAGGCGGGATGTATCGGCTCATTCGCGGCTGCCGTCGTGGGTCGGTCAGCTCAGCGGACGGATGCCCATGGCTGAGGGCGTCCCGTCGCCGAGGCAGTCGGACAGGGAGGTAGAACGGAACAACGCCCTACGGGACAACGTCCTGGGCGCCTGTACGGCCGCCCGCAGCCCAGGGCTGGGTGTCCTGGGCTGCGGGCGGTCGAGCCGCGTCAGGGGCGGCTGGCTCAGTGGCCGTAGTCCACCTGGTCGGGTATCACGGGGCCGTCGCCTCGCTGCACGGGTTAGGGCGTGCCGTCGGCGCCTGTTTAGCCCGTGGTCGAGCAGGGGTACGGGCTGGTCTTGGCCGCCTTGGGCTGGATGAGCATCGGGTTCACGAGCCACCGGCTGTCGTCGTTGTCGTAGGCCCGACACGCCACATCCACTCCCGCTCCGCCCACAGCCGGAGCAGCACCGTCGACGTCAGGGCTCGAGCCCCGAAAGCCCGACAGTCGGCGGCCCGATCGGGAACCTCAGCGATCGTCTCGTCATCTTCCCGGCGGAAGGAAACGTCTTCTCTGTATCGAACGCACCAAGAAGCGGAGTTTCACGGCATGTCGTACGAACCCGACGGGCACTACCCGTCACACCGGGGGTCGTATCCGCCCCAGGGCGGCGACGGACAGCACCAGGGGCACCCGCCCGAGGGATCTGGCGGGCACCACCAGCAGTACCCCCAGCAGCCGCAGCCGTACGGCCGACAGTCTCAGCACGGGCACAGCCCCTACGGAGCTCCGCCACAGGCGCCGTCGTACGACACCCCCCGCCATGACGGCAGACCGTACGACGAGTACGAGCAGACCCGCACCTATGAGCGCGACTACCAGCCCGCTTCTCCGCCCCAGCGGCCCCGCCGCCCGTCCCGGGCCCGCCGATGGATCATCGCCGGCGCCTCGGTGCTCGCGCTCGCCGGCATCGGCGCCGGGGTGATGGCGCACTACGAGATCCCGCCCTTCACGGACAAGGGCAAGGACGTCTCCTTCGACACCCCCACGGGCGACAGCCGGCCCAGCGGCCAGAAGCAGAGCAAGAGCTCCAAGGTCCTGATGCCGACCGGCCCGAAGGCCTCCTTCAAGAACGCCAAGACCCTGGACGACGGCACCCATATCGCCGTCACGACCCTCGAGGGCGGGAAGTCGGGCTTCAAGGGCAAGGTGTGGGTATGGGCGCCCAAGCAGTACTTCGAGTCGGAGTACGCGAACAGCGGCTTCCCCGTCATGATCGCCTTGCCCGGCGGCCCGGGATACCCGACCAACTACTGGATGGGCGCGGACCTCGGCCTGCAGACGAGCATCGCCGAATGGTCCAAGCAGGGGAAGAGCAAGCCGTTCATCCTGGCCATGCCCGTGCTCAACCCCGGCCCGGACGACGGCGGGCTCTACTGGGACGGCTCGGACATACCCGGCCAGCCCAAGATGGGCACGTGGCTGACCGAGGACGTCCCCAACCTGATCAAGGCCAACTTCCGCACCATCAAGTCCCGCGACGGATGGGCCTTCATGGGCTCCTCGACCGGCGGCTTCGCCAGCCTGAAGGCCGTGTTGAAGCACCCCGACAAGTTCAAGGCCGCGATCGCCTCCGGCCCGGACATCGTGCCGGACTCCCGGCTGTGGAAGGGGCATGAGAAGGAGAAGGCCCAGAACAACCCCAAAGTCCTGGCGAAGGAGCTCATAGCCAAGGGCGGCCCGGACGTCTATCTCGCCTTCCAGGTGGGAACGGCCGAGAGCAATGCCAACACCCTGCCAGACGTCAAGAGTTTCATCGCCGCCTACGGCAAGGGCCCCATACACACCAGCCTCCTCGAAATACAAGGCGGCAAGCACAGCGCCAGAACCTACGTCCCCAACATGGGCAAGGGCCCCATCCAGTTCATCAGCGAAGTGATGGAAGGCCCGGTATCGGACTGACCTCGATAGCGAACTCCGCCGCACCTGCCCAGTCGCCGCGCGCCTCCCCCGGGCACCCCTGTCCAGACGAGCGGGCTGCGGCTGGGCTGCGGCTGTCCGCGGTAGGTTGCACCACGGAGCAGGACTACTTCTCCCGCCCAGCAAGCGCCTCCTTCACCGCGTGCCTACTGGAGATTCCGAGCTTCCGGAGAACGTCAGCGACATGGTGTTCAGACTCTCTCGGTGGCGATATGAGCCAGAGCTAGAGCGGCGCGGGTACGGTGCTCGGGTCGTCAGAGTACCGCCGCGCCCAACGCTGAGCCCGCCCCGGCGACAAGGATCGTGGCTGGACTCGCCGGACTGCGGTGCGGCAACTACGGGCGTAGAGTTGTCTCCCGAAATCCGGAGGAGGCTTCATGGGAAAAGCGAAGCGTATCCGGCTGCGTCGGGCTGAAGGGCGGGCCTCAGTTATTGCCCTATGCTTTCGCAGCGATCGTATTCGACGGCTACGACGTCATAGTCTACGGGTCGGCCGTACCAGCGCTGCTTAAATTTCGCGACTGGGACCTCACCCCTGGCGAGGTCGGCGCGATAGGAAGCTACGCACTCCTCGGCATGTTCGTCGGAGCGCTGGCGGCCGGAGTCCTGGGCGACCTCATCGGGCGTCGCAGGATGATCATCGGGTGCGTGTCGTGGTTCTCGGCGGCCATGCTGCTCGTAGCAATGGCGCCCAATCCGGAGCTGCTGGGTCTCTCCCGATTCATCGCGGGACTCGGCTTCGGGGGCGTGATTCCAGCGACGATCGCGCTGATCATAGAGTGCGCACCGACCCGGCGCCGGAATCTGAATACCGCCTTGGCGCTCATTGGATTCCCGGTCGGCGGTATTCTCGCCGCAGTGCTTGCCATAGCACTGCTGAAAGACCACGGCTTTCGGATTCTTTTCGCCTTCGGCGGCCTGCCGCTGGTCACCCTCGTTCCGCTGCTCGTCATACTGCTGCCGGAGTCACCCGCCTACTTGGCGAACCGGGCGGCACGCACTGAGCTCCGAGCGCGTCGCGCCGAACAGGCAGACAAGGCCCGTCCGGGCGTCCGGCTGTCCGGACGCAATGCTGTCGCGGCGGTACTGCTGGCGTGCGCGACCTACTGCAGCCTGCTCCTCGTGTACGCCCTGAACACCTGGTTGCCGCAGATCATGCGCTCTGCCGGGTACGAGCTCGGCCCGGCACTGGCTTTCCTGTTGGTCCTGAACGTCGGAGCGATTGTCGGCGGTGTCACCGGTTCGTTGATCGCCGACCGAGTCGGCAACCGGCGGGTGAGTACGACCGCCTTCCTTATCGCCACAGCCTGCATCGCGCTTCTCGGCCTGCCTTTGCCCAGCGTCGCGTTGTTCATCTTGGTCGGGCTGACCGGGGCGGTCACTGTCGGTGCCCAGATCATGATGTTCGGCTATGTGGGAACGTACTTTCCATCGGACATACGCGCCAGAGCCCTCGGGTTCACCTCGGGCGTCGGCAGGCTAGGGGGCGTGACCGGCCCACTACTCGGCGGCTATCTCGCGGCATCGCATGTCAGCATCGCCTGGAACTTCTGGGTCTTCGCGGTGGTCGCGTTCGTCGGCGCTTTTTTCGCCTTCGTGACACCCCGCTTGACCGGAGACGCAAACGGGGAGGGGGAACGCTTGGGGGGCGGCTGACGGCGATCGCGAGGCCGCCCGACGCAGCTCTGACACCGGTATGAGCCGTTCCAGGCCAGCTGGTGCTGACAGCGGCTAGACAGCGGCGGCCAGTTCGCGCGCCACGGCCATGTCGCTGAATGCCAGCAACTGGTCGCCGACGATCTGGTACGGCTCGCTGCCCTTCCCCGCGATGAGGACGACGTCGTTCGGCCCGGCAGCGGAGAGAGCCAGGGCGATGGCCCGGCGGCGGTCCGCGCACCGCTCGAAACGGGTCCCGGTCGACTGCAGACCGGGCGTGATCTGGTCCAGGATGGCCTCGGGGTCCTCGCTCCGCGGGTTGTCGGAGGTCAGGACCACCAGGTCGGACAGGGTCCCGGCGATCTCTCCCATCCGTGCGCGCTTGGTGGTGTCCCTGTCGCCGCCGCAGCCGAAGACGGTGATCACCTGTCCTGCGGCGAACTCCCCGATGGCGGCGAGGACCTTCTCCAGCGAGTCGGGAGAGTGGGCGTAGTCCACGATCACGGACGTGCCGCGGGCGGTCTGGAACCGCTCGAACCGCCCCGGGACCGGGGGCATGCGCTCGAGCGCGGCGACCAGCCCGGCCAGGTCGTGCCCCAACAGGTGGCAGGCGGCCAACGTGGCGAGGGCGTTGGACACCGAGAACCGGCCCGGCACCGGGATCGCGGCCGGGTGCTTGCGCCCGGCGTGCTCGAGGGTGAAGCGGGTGCCGAAGGCGTCCATGGCCAGGTCGACGGCCCGGTAGTCGGCGTCGGCGTCCAGGGCGTAGGTCGTCGCCGCGCCGGGCATCATCGCGGCGATCTCCGCGCCGACGGGGTCGTCGGCGTTGACGACCGCCCGCCGGCACAGGCCCTGGAACAGCCGCAGCTTGGCATCCCGGTAGTCGTCCATGGTTCCGTGGTCGTCCAGGTGGTCCTGGGTGAGGTTGGTGAACACACCGACGTCGATGAAGGCGTGGTCCACGCGGTGGTTCAGCAGGCCCATCGACGTGGCCTCCAGGACGACGGTGCCCGCCTCGTGGTCGCGCATATGTCCCAGCAGGTACTGGAAGTCCGGCGCCTCCGGCGTGGTGAGCACGGATCGAGGCATGGGGATCAGATCGTCGCCGACACGACTGCCGGCGGTCCCGATCACCCCCACCCGTGCGCCCTCGGCGAGACGCAGCACGGACTCCACCATGTACGACACCGACGTCTTGCCGTTGGTGCCGGTGACGGCCACCATGTCCATCTCGCGTCCGGGCTCGCCGTAGTAGCGGGAGGCGACGACCGCGGCTGCTTTGCGTGCGCTCGCCACCCGGACCACGCAGACTCCGCTTCCGGCGGCCCCCACCGCCGCCGGGAGGTCCGGTCCCTGGGCGTCGACGAGCACCGCGACGGCGCCGCGCGCCAACGCCGAGCCGACGGCCTCGGGACCGCCCTCGCGATGGCCGGGCACCGCGATGAACACGGACCCGGGCAGGACACGGTCCACGTCGAAGCACGGCCCCGCCGTGACGGACGTCTCCGGATCCCCCAGAAGGACCTCGTGATCGTGCCCGACCAGCAATTCGCTCAGCTTCACAGAGTCGTCCTCTCAGGGCGCGGTCACAGACGGCCGCCGCCGACAGCGGCGACGGCACGCCGAGCAGCCACGCGAACATTGCAGGCATACGGGGGGGTGCAGAGATGCGTGGGGTGCGGGGTGTGGCGGGAGTGCGGGACGTACGGGACGCGCACAGGACGGACAGTCACAAGAAAAGCGACTATCCGGACAGAAGAAGGGGGGCGGCCGCCGCAGCCCGTGCGGACAAGCTCAGCAGAGAAGACCGAGGTACGAGCCCAGGCCCGTCAGATAACCGCTAGCCGTGACCGTGCAGCGGCCGGCAACCGCTCCGGAGCGCAGCGAGGCACAGAACGTGCGGAGCCTTTCGCAGGCCCTCTCCCATCGCATGCGTGCAACCCATACGCGGAGTGTACGCCCCACAGACACGCCCCGATCCCACCCAAGAGCCCGCAAGGGCACGGGCCGAAGCCGACCCGGCCCTCACCGACCACGAAAGCCGACCACGAAAGCCGAAGGCCGCCGACAGCCGCGCGTCACGCCTGCCGGCGCAGACCGGTCGAGGCCGCAGAGAGCGCTGAGCGAGTCAGCGCTGTCGTGCGGGTCAATTCCGCCTCACCCCTGGCCGAGTTCGCCGTTGTCGATCAACAGCGCGCGGCCGAAGCAGCCGACCCCCAGCCAGCGGCCGTCGGGGCTGAACTCCATCGCCAGCACTTCGTCGGTGCTCACCGCGTAGTGCTCCTTGCCGTCCATGTCGAACAGACGGACCACGTTGTCGATGCAGGCGCTGGCCGCGACCTTGCCGTTCGGGCCGAACGCCACGTGCGTGACGGCCCCCGGCTCGGGGGCGTCGGGAGCCAGATTCGGCGCCACCCCCGTCTCCTTCCCGGACGCCGCTTCCAGCACCCGGGCGAACCCGTCCGAGCCGCCGACCACGACGCAGAGGCCCTTCGGGTCGAACGCCAGGCAGTTCGGGGCGGTGACCGTTTCGTCGACCGCGCCTGCGGCCGGCCACACCTGCGTCCCGGGCTCCGCCTCGAACATCCGGGTGGTGTCGTCGGCGGCGCAGCACAGCACCCGTTTCGCGTCCGGGCTGAACGCGACCGCGAGCACGGCGTCGCCCGGGTCCAGTCGCCCGATCTCCTCGCCGGTGGCCAGGTCCAGCACCCGTGCGGACCCGGCGCGCTGATGGTCGCCGCCGTGGCGGTGGTCGATGGCCAGCGCGACCCTGGCGCCGTCCCGGCTGAGGTCGACATCGGCGATCAGCGGCTTGTCGACGGTGATCTGCCGGGTGGCCGTCCCCGTCGCCCCGTCGAGTACGGCGACCAGCGCGTCCGTGGTCGCGACCAGCCGCCCGTCGGGGGTGAACCGCACGGTGTTGACCGAGTTGCCCGGGGCAAGCGGTTCTTGCCAGACGACCGAGCCGGTCGAGGTGGACCGCAGGACCACCTGTTCGAAGTCGGCGACCGCGAACTGGGCGCCGTCCGGGCTGAAGGCGATGTCGACCACGGACCCGTCGACGGAGGCGTCCGGCGGATCACTGCCGCCGACCGTGCTGCGCACGCGCAGCACGGAGTCGCTGCCGCCGCTGGCGAAGAGGGTGCTGTCCGGGCTGAAAGCGACCGCCTGGACCGAGCCGCCGTCGTGTTCGACGGTCAGCGCCACGGTGCCTGGCTGACTCATGACCAGATCCTCCCTGTGCTGTGCCCAACCAATCGGCAGCAGTAGACCTGTCGACCAAGACCCGAGGCTGACGTGCTGCACGACGAGGACGTGTTGCACAACCAGAGGGAAATAAGCGCGCCTTGAGAAGCCAGCCCGGAAAGCCGGTGGGACAGGAGACGCGCCAGGACCCTTTTCCATGGCCGTGACCACGCCCGCCCACGCAGACCCGACAGCGACGATGCCGACGAGTTCTGGACGATGTCGAAGCAATTGTCCAGTTCCTCCAGGATATCCCGAACGGCTCCCCTCCACCCGTTGCTCGGCCGGCCACCGGCGCTCGACGTGCGCCGGTGGCTCCGCTCGGCAGCGAGGCGCGCGTCAGGTGAGCGCGGCGCCTCTTGTGGCGCGATACCGGTGGCGCAGGGCGAGCAGGCCGTCCAGGATCAGGAAGGCGAGCAGGGACCAGCCCAGCAGGGGGAAGGCCCAGCCGATGAAGAGCACGAGGGGCACGGCCACGGCCAGAGCCGCCCAGGGCAGACGCCGCCAGGCGCCGCGCGCGGGCGGGCGGCCGGCCAGGGCTCGGCGGCCGGACCGGGTGGGCCTGCGCTGCCACCACGCGCGGTAGCCGAGCACGATGCCCGCGCTCAGGCCGAGGGCGATGACCGCCAGCACGATCTGGTTGGCCAGCCCGAAGAGGGTTCCCATGTGGGCGCGCACGCCGAGTTTGGACAGCTTGGCGAGCACAGGGTAGTCCGCCCAGTCGACGCGCGAGGTGATCTCGCCGCTGTGGGGGTCGATGGCCGCCTGGTCCATGCGGACCGGCCACTGGTCGTCGGTCTGGAGGACGGTCCAAGTGCTTTTGTCGTCGGCGGGGATGCCGATCTCGACGGGGCCGTCGAGGCCTGCGTCCCGGCCCTTCGCAAGGATCTGGTCGATCGTCAGCCCGTCCGGCGTTCCCGCCGCTGCGGCGCCCTGGCCGGCGTGGTGGCCGCTCTCCTCGTCTGTGGTCGACGAGCCGCCCGCTGCGGTGTCGAGTTCGGGGGGAAAGGCGCTGAGCGAGGTGCGCAGGTCGGTGAAGCGTTCGCCGGCGTACTCGGACCAGGTCAGACCCGTGGCGCTGAGGACGAGCAGGCCGAGCGAGATCCACACGCCGGTGACGGCGTGCAGGCTGCGGCTACGGCGTACGCCTCGGGCGCCGCGTTCGGGGAGCACGGTGTTGCGCGCCGACGCCCCGGCGTAGGTGCGACGGCGTCCGAACCACATCACGAGGCCGCCGAGGACGAGGACCCACAGCCAGCTCGCCGCGAGCTCGGAGTAGAGGCGGCCCGTCTCGCCGAGGTGGAGGTTGCGGTGCAGGTCGTCCAGCCAGGTGGTCAGCGGTGTGGAGCCCCACCAGGTGGTCAGCTCTCCGCGGAGCTCGGCGG
Organism: Streptomyces sp. NPDC051907; assembly: GCF_040681075.1. NCBI lineage: Bacteria > Bacillati > Actinomycetota > Actinomycetes > Kitasatosporales > Streptomycetaceae > Streptomyces > Streptomyces sp. NPDC051907. Next base: position 84,599 of record NZ_JBFAYB010000015.1, read on the forward strand.
TGTACGGGTCGACGTAGACGGTGCGCTGCTTGTCCTGGTCGGCGAGTTCGGGCACCGAGAGCACCACTTTGGTGGTGTGGTCCGGCTCGACGGGCGGGACGACCGAGGAGAGGCTGCCCTCGGGGTGGGCCTTACGCACGGCGGCTATCTGCTCGGCCAGCGGTTTCGGTTTCTCGCCGACTCGCTCGACGCGCAGCTGGTCGCCGTAGACGAGCTGGTCCAGCTGCGGGACCGCGGTGTATGCGAGGCCCGTCAGGGCGGCGACCAGCAGGAACGGGGCGATCAGGACGCCCGCGTAGAAGTGCAGCCGGGTCAGCAGGGGCCACCAGCCCGAGCGGGTACGGGCGTTCCCGCCTCTGCGTTCCTCGGCGGGCGGCGGTGCTGCGGCAGTGGCCTCCGCTTCGGCGGGCCCCGGTTCGGCGGGCCCCGGTTCGGCGTCGACGACCGTCTCAGAGGCGTCCGCCTGCACATCGGTCAGGGCGTCGCCAACGCTCTCAGTCTCGGTCTCAGTCTCTGCCGCCGACACAGGAGATGGGGTCTCCTCGGGGGAGGTTGCGGACGTAGTGCTCAAGGGAAAGGCTCCTGGATCTCGGCGCGGGCCCGCAGGGCGGGGCGAGCGCTGGGTCACACGCTGGACGGGCACGGGCCGCCTGCCAGTGGAGACCGGTAGGTGGCCGGCCCCGGCTGAAGAGGCGTACGCGTGAGGGCCATGGCGGGCAGCCGGCTGACGACCGGGGCACGCATGGCGGGACACCGCAGCCCCGGAAGGTGCGCAAGCACCCCGGGACGCGGATCAGCGAGTGAACACAGCGGGCGGGCCCCGCCGGGCGAGGCTGTGCTCCAGCACCCGAGCCCGGTCCGACACCCTTTCCACACCGGCGATGACCGGCAGACGTCGGCACGGGAGCCGGCTCTCGCCTTGCAGCCACCACCGCAGCAGCGCCACGGCTCGCAGCGTCGCCGACACCCGCGCGCCCAGCAGGCGGCCCAGCCGCCACACCAGGGCCTCGCCCCGGCGCAGCCACCAAGCGGCCCCGAGCCCGGCGACCAGGTGGGCGAGCAGCATGGACGGATCGCTGTGAGCCATGAGCGCGCCCAGCGGCTCCTCTGCTCCGCCCCACGGCGCCGGTGAGTCCCCCGTGACCAGGGAGGTCTGAATTCCGGTGTGCTCCCCGTTCCCCGCATGCCCCCGATGGGATGGCGGGACGGGCAGGGCGGGGCCGGCGAACGCGAACAGCAGGTGCAGCGCGCCCTGGGCCAGGGTGACCGCGCCGCCTATCTCGGCGAGCGTGCGCTCGCGACACGCGAACCGCCCCACCGTGGCCGCAACGGCCATGCCGCCTACCGCCAGCAGCGCTGGCGGCGGTAGGTGTCCGGCGGCCATGCCGTGCCCGGAAGCGGCGAGCAGCACACACACCAATGTGAACACCGCGACGCGAACGGTGCGCAGCAGGCCCTGGTCAGCCACCGCTCCTCCTCGCGCGCTCACCGGCGTTTCAGCCATCGCCGGGTACTACGTTCACAGCCTCGACATCGCTCAATCCTCTCGACGAATACCCCGCAGCTCGTCGGCGACTGCGGGGACGTACAGACTCAAACCGCCGTATCCCATGACGACCTAGCCGCTCGGCTCTGCTTACGCGGTGGGGCGGAGCGAGGTGGGGCGGGGTGGGCGCAGCGCGTCGGTGACCACCTTGTCGGCGGCGCGCTGTTGGGAGAGCATGTCGGACGTGCTCCCGTCGAGCGCGAAGTTCATGGAGACCACCGCCCCTCGTCGGCCGTCTTCGGTGACGCCGACGGTCACGATGGATCCGGAGTCGCCGCCGTCGTGTCCCCAGTAGCGGCCGCCGCCGGGCAGCGGTCGGGAGACCAGTCCGAGGCCGTATCGGCCGTCGGGCCAGATCGGCTCGATCGCGGGGCTGACCGGTCGGGTGGTCTTCATCGCGGTCAGTTCGGCGGGGCGCAGAAGGCGTCCGCCGAGGAGTGCCCGGAAGAAGACGTCGAGATCGCGGGTGGTGGAGACGATGCCGCCCGCCGCGTACGCGGGGATCTGAGAGGTGACGTCGACGAGTTCGCCGTCGAAGCGCTGGTACTGCTTGGCGTGCGGAAGCCGGATCTGAGGCGAGGCTCCGGGCCAGTAGGTGTGCCGCATGCCCAGCGGCCGGAAGATGCGTCGGTCGAACTCGCGGTGCCACGGCTGCCCGGTGACGCGCTCGACGAGCAGTTCGGCGATCATGTAGCCGGTGTTGGCGTAGGCCCAGCCCTCGCCGGGCTCGAAGAGCTGCGGCAGGGCGACCGAGCGTGCCACCAAGTCTTCTGTGGAGTGCGGCCGATAGCGCATCTCCAGGTACTCCGCCTTCGTATTCCAGGTCGGGATGGCGTCCTGCAGGCCCGCGGTGTGCTGGAGCAGTTGGCGGACCGTGATCGGGCGGCCGGCCACGATCCCGGGCAGCCATCGTTCGACCCGGTCGTCGAGCTCCAGGCGTCCCTCGCCGACGAGTTGCAGGATCACGGTCGCGGTGAAGGCCTTGGACGTGCTGGCGATCCGGAACGCGCCGTCGGCGGGGATCGCACGTCCGGTGCGCACATCGGCGACGCCGACGCGTGCGGCGCAGGTGGCGTGCCGCGTCGTCGCCCTCGCCTGAACAGCGGGGATTCCCAGGGCAGACACTGCCGTTGCATTGCGGTGCAGCTGCGTGTAGTCGGGTACGTCGATGGTCTTGCCGGAGTTGTGCGCTCCTGTGCCGCCGATGGCTGTGTGGCCGATGGCGGTCGCGGAGCACGGTGGCGTCGCCCCCGTGCCCACGGCAGGCGGAGCGATCAGAACGGCGGCTGCGGTGGCGCTCAGCGCCAGCGTCAGCGGAACGGCGTGAAGGCGGCTTCTCATGCAGGAAAAGCTAGGCAGGGCCGAGCCGGCCGCCGATACCGCCAGCTGGAGGCATTCAGGTACAGCCAGCTGTAGTGCCGGGGCCGTACCCCTGATCGCATACTGATCGTCATGTATGGAGCGAACGCCTTGCGTGCCAGCGCCTACCTGATCGGCAACCTGTTCGCCGCAGTCGGGGGTCTCGTCTTCCTCCCCCGCCCGGGGGCGGTGGGCAGCTGGGCGGACCGTCGGCGCTCCGCCGCCCGGCGGTGGCTCGGCACACCGAGCGACTCGTCGCCGTCGCCGACCACGCGCCGCTGGCTGGCGGTCAACGCGTTGACAGGCGTCCCGGCGGGTCTCCTGGCGCTGCTCGTCGTCGGCAACATCATCGTCGGCGTGGTCGGCATGACCGCCTGGTGGGCGTTTCAGCCCGTGAACCGCCCACGGTTGTGGATCGACGTGCCGATCGACGGCTGGGGCGACGCACTGTCCCTCGGCGCCGTCCAGGTCGTCGGCCTCGGCGCTGTGGCGTGCTTCGTGCTGCCGCCGCTCGCGCGTGCGCAGACTCGTCTCCTGGCGCCGTCGCAGAAGGAGCGGCTGGCGTCTCGCATGGCGATGTTGACGCGGAGCCGAGCCGACGTCCTCGACGCGCACGGCGCGGAACTGCGAAGGATCGAGCGGGACTTGCACGACGGCACACAGGGCAGGCTCGTCGCGATGACGATGCACCTCGCGCTGGCGCGGCAGGCCGTGCGCGAGGAACCGGACACGGCCGAGGAACTGATCGAACGCGCGCATGCGGGCGCCGAGGCCACGCTGGCCGAGCTCCGGGACGTGATGCGCACGATCTATCCGCCGATCCTCGCCGACCGGGGGCTGTCCGGGGCGTTGACGTCGGTCGCCGCGCGTTCGGGCGTGCCTGCCCGGCTCGATGTGGGCGAGCTGGGCCCCATACCCGCCGCGGTCGAGACGGTGGCCTACTTCACGGTCGTCGAGGCGCTGACCAATGCGGCCAAGCACAGCAGGGCGTCCGCGGCCACGGTCGTCGTCGAACGCGAGGACGGCTGCCTGCGGATTCGTATCACGGACGACGGGACAGGCGGGGCCGACGAGGCGCGGGGCACCGGGCTGGCCGGGATACGCCGTCGCGCGACGGCGCTCGACGGCGAGGTCACGGTGGACAGCCCGGCCGGCGGCCCCACGGCCATCACGGTGGAGTTGCCGTGCGCCTGGTGATCGCCGAGGACAACGTGCTACTCGCGGAGGGTCTGCAGCTCATCCTCGCCAAGCACGGCTTCGAGGTCGCCCACGTCGCCGAGACGGCCGACGGCCTGCTCGCGGCGGTGGAGGAACACGAACCACAGGCGGCCATCGTCGACATACGCCTGCCGCCGTCGTACCGCGACGAGGGCCTGCAGGCGGCGATCGCGCTACGGCGACGGCGCCCGGACTTCCCCATTCTGGTGTTGTCGCAGTACATCGAGCAGACGTACGCGACCGAGCTGCTGTCCACCGGCCACCACGGCGTCGGCTACCTGCTCAAGGACCGGGTCGGCCGGGTGGCCGAGTTCGTCGACGCCCTGCGCAAGGTCGCAGCGGGCGGGATGGCGCTCGACGCGGAAGTCATCGCGCAGGTCGTCCGCCGTCAGGACGATCCTCTGACGACGCTGACCACACGCGAACGGCAAGTCCTCGGCTTGATGGCCGAGGGCCTCGACAACACGACCATCGCCGCGCGCCTTCGGGTGTCGGACAACGCGGTGCACAAGCACATCGGGAACATCTTCGCCAAGCTGGGCCTGGCCGCCACCGACGCCGGTCACCGCCGAGTGCTCGCCGTCCTCACCTACTTGGACGCGTCGCCGCACTGAGGGCTGTATGCAACCGGCCTCCTGAGGTGCGTCACCACGATCCGGCGGCTGGCCCTGCGCCGTGGTCTTGGAGCAGCCGCACTACTTCCATGCGGCCGCCCCCTGCCGCCCACTCCAGCACCGTCTTGCCCCTCCCCTTCAGCTCGATGCCGGCGCCATGGTCCAACAGCAGCCGCACGATCTCCGTACGGCCCTCGACGGCGGCGATCATCAGCGGCGTCGCCCGGGTCGCCGCCAGTCGGTGGTCGGGATCGACGCCCGCGTCCAGCAGGAGGCGGACGACTCCCGTCATCCCCTGGCCCGCGGCGAAGCGAAGCGGTGTGTCCTCGGAGTACTCGCCGATGCTCTGCCGCGGGTCGGCGCCGGCGCCCACGAGCAGCCGGACCACGTCCGTGTGCCCTGCCCACAGGGCGACGTCGAGTGCAGTGCGGTGCTGCGAGTTCACCGCGTCGACGGGGACACCCATGTCCAGCAGGCCTGCCACCCGCTCCTCGTCGCCGTCCGCTGCCGCTCGCACCATCTGCTCCACCGTGTCCACGCCCTGCATCCTGGCGCGTGACATGGGGTCATCACCAGCGCTTTACCGGGCCGTGCAGGCCGAGCACGTCCCTTCGGTCGCCGAGTCGCCCACCGCGGAAAGACGCGCCGCGATGACGAATCTTCATCGCGATGCCGGGTCGGACTCCAGCCTCTAGCAGTAGCCTTGGCGCGTCAACGACCGAGGAGCAGGCGGGCGCGGGCCCGGTTCGCTGGTTAGTACGGCCCGTTGTGGGCGTGTGCTTCGGCGGCGGACTTCAGGTCGTGCAGCCATGCTTCGAGGCCCTCGCGGAGGAGCTTGGTCGCGGTGGGAACGTCCGCTTCGACCTGGGTGCCGGTGTGGGTCTCCTCGGTGGTCACGCGGACGCCGCCCTCGACCTCGGTGAACTTCCATACGTGGACGCCGTCGATGCGCAGCCCTTCGCCGATCGCGGGGCCGGTCCAGCGGATGCACGAGCGGTGCTTGATCTGCTGGACGGTCGAGGTGATCTCCAGGCTGGTGGCGGGAGTCGCCGGGTTCGGGGGCACCGGGAGCACCCACCGGAATGCCGAGCCCTTGCGGAGGACACCGTGGTCGAGGCGTTCCACGGTCTCGACGGGGGTCTGCCAGGACGGCCAGCGCTCCACGTCGGTCTGCAGCTTCCAGACAGTGCGCAGCGGGGCGTTGATCACGATCTCGGTCCGGTGCCGGACGAGGGCGTCCGGGTCGACGCCCTTCCCGCGGCAGGTGACGTTCTCGCCGGGGTGGGAGGCGTGGGAGCCGACGGCCCCGACGGGTCCGGCGGCGGCGCCGAGGAGGCCGAGGGCGAGCGGGATGGCCAACAGTGCAGCGCGGGGGCCGGTGTTGCGGATGCCGAGCATGAAGTCTCCCTATGTCGGTTGGGGGTTGAGCGCTGGCTGTCGGAGCAGACTGCGCGACCCCTCTGGGGATAGATAGCATCGCGTTCGTTAGAAGTTATAACGCCAGCGAGACCGGCCGGTCAAGAGGTTGCGTGATACCTTCTAACCAAGCCTTGAGGGTGTATCCAGATCGACGGGAACGGCGGCAGACCATGGCGGCGACAGGCGCGAACACCCCACGGGAGCGCTATCGGACCCAGGTGCGGGCGGAGATCACGGAACGCGCCTGGGAGCAGATCGCCACGGCGGGGGCGTCCGCGCTCTCCCTCAACGCGATCGCCAAGCAGATGGGCATGAGCGGACCGGCGCTCTACCGCTACTTCGCCAGCCGCGACGAACTGATCACCGAACTCGTCCGGGAGGCGTACCGAAGCCTCTCCGAGACCCTCCGCACGGCGTCCGCCTCCGGCGCCGACCTGGGCGGGCTGGGACACGCCCTGCGCGGCTGGGCCTTGGCGGACCCCCAGCGATACTTCCTCGTCTACGGCACTCCCATCCCCGGCTATCACGCCCCCGAGGACACCACCGCCATCTCATCCGAGATCATGACGACCCTGCTCGAGGCGTGCACGGCGCTCGCTCCGGACGGCGCCGCGACGCCCCTCGGGGCCTACCTGGAGGACCACCGGGACTGGGCCGCCGGCCACCCCGCCCCGCCCGAGGTCCTCCACCGGTTCCTGACCTTCTGGACCCGCCTGCATGGCGTCCTGTCCCTGGAACTCGCCGGCCACTTCGCCGGCATGGACCTCGACCCTGCTCTGCTCTTCGCGGCCGAACTGGACAGCGTGCTGGCCCCCCGGACCTGACGTCGTACGCGGCGCAACTCCCCCGATCCTGCGAACTCGGCATCTTCCAACTGCCCCCTGATCGGGGCGGCGCCCGCGGATGCCTTGGCGGGCTGGTGGTTCAGCAATCGCTGGTCGGCCCGTTACTCGTACCGGTACTTCAGCGATTCCGCCTCCGCCTGCTCGATGTCAGCGATCGTCAGCTCCGGCATCCGCAGCTGGGCCAGCGTCACCTCGGCCGAGGTCGGCTGGGCGTCCGCCGGCAGCCACTGCTCCGGCTTCCAGGCCCCACTGCGCAGGAGCGACTTGGGGCAGTGCGGGTAGACCTCCTCGATCCCCAGCACCAGCGCGCTGACCGGCGGCTTGCCCACGGCGGTCAGCTGCGACAGCAGCTCGGGGCGGGTGGAGACGCAGGCCCGCCCGTTCACCCTGAGCGTCGTGGTGCGCCCCGGGATGACGAACAGCAGCCCGGCCCGTCCGGTGGCGACGACGTTCCGCAGGGTGTCCAGACGCTTGTTGCCTGTCGCGTCCGGTATCGCCACCGTCCGTGCGTCCAGTACGGTCACGAACCCGGCGGGGCCGCCGCGCGGGGAGACGTCACAGTTGCCCTCGGCGTCCACGCTGGCGACCAGGACCAACGATGAGCAGCCGATCAACCGCCGCGTCTGCTCGGTGAGTTCGGTCATCTGCTTCCGCATGGCCGTGTCCTTGGGAGATTCGTAGACGCGGCACAACGTGTCCTGGTCGGGTACGGCGTCGAGGCGGAGCGAGTCGAAGGCACTGCCGGCAAGGGGTGTCGTCATGCTCCCGACCCTAATAGGCCGACCTGCGACGGATCTTGATGGGTTGCGCCCCACGATCAATCGTGGGTCCACCTGTCAGTGCTGCTCGGCGAAGTGGGCGTGGACGGCGTCGAGGAGGAGGCGGACGCGTGCGTGAGTCACGTAAGGCATGACGGCGGCGAAGGCCGCGTCGAACTCGGCGGGCGTACGGAACAGGTACAGGATGCGCTGCAACTCCCCGGCGAGGTTGCCCAGTCGCTCATGGCAGTCCGGATGCTCGCTGGTCAGGATCTCGTCCAAGGCCTCGTCCACGCTGTCGTACTCCCCCGAGACCATCGACGAGACGAAGGCCGAGGTCAGCGAGAAGCGTTCGCTCGCCTCCCAGTCGGACATCGGCAGCTCCGCCAGGTCCGGATAGAAGAGGAACTGCCGATCGCGGACGATTTCGGCCAGCGAGCGCAGGAAGTCCGCCGGCGCCTCGTCGCCGGCCGCCCGCGCCAGCCGCTCGCGGTACACGGCGGGCCTGGTCTCGAACACCTCCGTGCCGACCTCGTCGGCCAGGAGGTCGAGCAGCGAGGCCAGCGCCGCAGGCGGCATCGCCCCGGACGTCGCCCTGGAATCCTGCAGGAAGCGGGACAGCCGCAGGAGTTCGTCCTCGAGCGGTGCGGCCCCCGGGGTGCGCGACGCGACGGCGATGCGCAGGAGGAGCCCCACCGCGCCCTCAGTGAGGAACTCGTCGTTGTTCGTGGTCACTTGGCGCATGCTACGGCGGGTCGGGGAGGCGGTCCGGACGTAAATCGTCACCGACGGAGGATTCCGTCACGACCTCAACCGATCGAGAAGGCAGCACCCGGGGCGGCATAGTCGACGGGGCCGTCGAACCGGACCGCGGCACGGGCCACTGCCTGCTGCGGTGTGAGGAAACGGCCTACATGCGTGACGATCAACCGGCCCGCGCGGGCCGCGCTGGCCGTGTCGCCGGCGTCTTCGGGCGTGTGGTGGACCTGTTCGCCCTCGGCCGGCGGCTGTGCGCTCTCGGCCTCACACAGCAGTACGTCGCACCCCTCCGCCAGACTCGTGAGGCTGGCGCACGGCGCCGTGTCCCCGGAGTAGACCAACGACCTGTCCCCGGCCTCGACACGCAGGGCGAAGGCCGGGATGCCGTGCGCCACAGCCCGGCTGCTCAGCGTGAGCGCACCGACGCGCACCTGATGCCCGTCGTGCAGTTCATGAACGTCGAAGGCCGATTCGATCGGGCTGCGGGTCGACGTGTTGGTGAGGAAATGAGCCAGCCGGTCAGCGATGCCCCGCGGTCCGTACAAGGGGATCGGCGCGGCGAGCCGCACGTCCGCGAAGATCGCGCCGTAGTAGGCGGTCAGCAGGTCCGCGCTGTGATCGGCGTGCAGATGCGAGATCCAGATCGCGTCCAGCTCATCCAGCCGGACGTGCCGTTGCAGCTGCGCCAGCGTCCCGGTGCCCGCATCCACCCACACCCGGGTATCGCCGCCGGAAACCAGGTAGCCAGAGCACGGATTGTCCACGCTCGGATAGGGCGTCGCGCAACCCAGGACGGTGAGACGGAGATCGCTGGTCATCCAGGGAGTCTAGAACGCTTGATCCACCGTTAAGGACGGCTTCTCGACAACGAAGGGTCCCCCGTGGCGCGAACGCCACGGGGGACCTTTTATGTCTCTACGCCATGTGCTGCACCCAGAGCTGGTTGTCGCCGCGGTTCGGCTCCCACATGATGGGCCGAGCACCCCACGTGCCGGTGCCTCCCGGGACGTCGACCACCTGGTTGAGCGGGGTGTTCACGATGGAACCAGTTCCTCCGCCAAAGGCGAAGACCTGGTTCCAGGTGTTGTTGCAGTGCCAGAGGATCAGCTGGGAGCCCATCCTGGTGTCGTCATGCCGGTCCAGGCACAGGTTGTTCCTCAAGTTGACGATCCTCGGGCGTCCCTTGGAGTCCCAGGCCGTGTACCAGGACTGGTTCGAACCCCCGTTGCACTCCCACTGGATCACAGCGGCGCCAGGACCGGCGCCGCCACTGCCGTCCAGGCAGAGATCGGTCTGGTAGTTCCACAGCGACCCCTGGAAAGAGGCTGCGGAGGCGGGCTGTGCCACCACCAGGCTGCCGCCGACCATTGCCATGCCTGCCGTGGCCACCGCCATCAGACGCTTGACGGCTCTGCTCGACTTGATCTTTGAGATCATGATCCCCCCTCAAGGAATCAGGCCGTGCCCCCCTGGCACGGCTTCCTATCCAAGATCGATAGTAGGCCATTTCGGGGTGCACAACCTCTCTCTGGGAGCAGCCGTTTCACCGTCCGGACTGTCTCAACTCCCTTGCTGGCTAAGCGGAATGCTTGCGAGTGGCCTTCGTCGCCACGAGCGGCTACGCGTCGCCTTGGTGCGTACTCGGGACACCGGCGACCGTTCCCGGCACCGGTGTGCGGATGCGGAACCGCGGCCGTTGCTGTGGACGCTGATCAGGCCGCGGGCACGTTCGGCGTTGGCCTCAGCGTTGTGCCGAGTCGGGGAGGCGAGTCAGCGAGACGAGTCGGCGAGAGTGACACCGTGATCGGGTGTCACCTCGGCGCCGTGAACGGAGCCGTACTCGGTGAGCAGCAGGGCGATGTCGTCGGCTCGGTAGGCGGAGCCCCGGGCGTTGCGCAGGAGCCGGTCGGCGAGTTCGTCCGGTGACTCCGCGGGGGCGTGGGCCAGGGATGCCCGCAGGCGGTCGATTCCCACGTTGATGTCGGCGCCGGGCTCCTCGACCAGTCCGTCGGTGTAGAGGGCGAGGAGGGACCCTGGCGGGAGGTCGATCCGGGTTGCCGGATAGACGCTTGCGCGGTCCACGCCGAGGAGCGGGCCGGTGTCCAGTTCAAGGGCGTCGGTGCTCGCGTCGGGACGGCGGAGCAGGGGTGGGGGGTGGCCGGCGGTGACGGCGTAGGCGTGGTGGCCGTGGGGTTCGAGGTGGATGTAGCAGCAGCTGGCCAGCAGCCCGGGGTCGAGGTCGAAGAGGGTTCGGTTGACGCCCGCCATCACATCGCCGGGTGTGTGGCCTACTGCTGCGAAGGCCCGTACGGCGCTGCGCAACTGGGCCATGGTGGCCGCGGCGGCGATGCTGTGCCCCTCCACGTCTCCGATGACGAGAGAGACTCCACCACCGGTGGGGATGACGTCGTACCAGTCGCCGCCGATGTCCATTCCGCTGGTGCCGGGCAGATAGCGCGCGACGGTGTGGATTCCCGGGACCGCCGGCAGCCGGTGCGGCAGCAGCGCCTGCTGAAGGCCGCGCGCGAGGGCGAACTCCGAGTCGTAGAGCCGTGCTCGCTCCAGGGCTTGGGCGATCAGCCCGGCGAGTGCGGTGAGGACGCCGCGGTCCTTCTCCGTGAACCGGTGGATCTCGTCGAAGCCGAGGACACAGGTGCCGACGGGGTGGTTGGAGGCGATCAGCGGCAGATACGCCCAGGAGCTCACCTCGCCCGTGGGGATGCCCGGGTAGCCCTGGGAGAGGTCCTGCTGCGACTCGATGAAGAGCGGAGCGCCGGAGGTCAGGGTCTCCGTGCCGGGCAGGCGCGCATGCAGCGGTACGCCCTCCAGCCAGTCGAGGAAGTCTTCGTGGTGGCCGGTGTGGAAGAGCAGGTGCATCTTTCCGTCACGGACCACGTAGATCGCCAGCTGCTGCCCCCCGAAGGCCGGCAGGAGCTGGTCGGAGATGACTTCGCAGACTTCGCGGGCGGTGACCGCCTCGGTCAGCGCGCTGCCCAGTTGCAGGACGTGGTACATGACGCCCATGCGCGCGGGTGTGGAAGGGGTTGCCGTCTCGGCCGAGGAGGCGGACGGCGTAGCGGGCGAGGGCGGACCTCTGAAGGTCTCCACCCGGCCGGTCACTCCGTCCGCTTCCGGATGGAGGGAGAAGGCGAGCCACCGGTCGGGCGGTCGGCAGGCGACGAAGGAGACGGGCGCCTGCGAGATCATCGCGGACCGGTGCCGGTACTCGACGTCGGGATCGGACAGCCACGGCAGTGCGTCCGAGAGGAACTGGCCCAGCAGTTCCTCGCCGCGCACGCCCAACAGCTGCCGGGCGCTGTGGTTGGCGTAGGTGACCCGCCCGTCGGGGGCGAGGGAGAACAGCCCGTCCCGCAGCCGTTCGACCGCTGCGACGGCCGCGCTGCCGGCCTGCGCGTCGACGACCGTGCCGACCAGGTGGGTGGGCGCCCGCGCGTCGTCGGCCTCCGGTGCGCGGCCCCACAACTCGACCGTGCGGTACCCCTCGGCGCCGTCCCTGCGATCGCGTATGCGCAGGCACCGCGCGTTGATCCGGCCCTCGGCGGCCGCCGCGCGGGCGGTCGCCCGAAGGGCGGCGCGGTCGCCGGGATGCAGGCAGGCGACAAGCGTCTCGGCTCGTCCGTCGAAGGCACGGGGGTCGAGACCGAAGATCGCGCAGAGCTCGTCGTCCACCGTGAAGACGCCGGTGACGAGGTCCCAGTCGAACAGACCGGCCCGCACGGCCGGCGCCGAGGGAGCGGGGTTCTCGACGGGAATCGCCTGCGGGTCGCACTCGACGGGATCGCCGGTACGCGCACGGAGATCGGCGAGGGCGGCGCCGAGGCGGTTGGCGATGGTCCGCATGTGGCGGCGCTGCGCCTTGGACAGCCCCTCGCCGCCGGGCGACGCCGCCCAGACGATCGCCAGCGCCCCGAAGGTCTCCTCGCCTGCGCCCACCGGCACGGAGCAGGAGCCGAAGGCGTACGGCAGAGCTACCGCGAGCTGGGGATACCGGCGCATCGTCTCGTCGGCGTCGGCCAGGTGAACCGTGCGCCTGGAGCTGAAGGCTGCGGCGACCGGGATGGGACTGCTCACCGGGATGAGATGCCAGCCGCCGAGCAGAGAAGGCGGCACCCCGCACGTCGCGGCGAGCACGATCGACCGACGGTCGCGGGAGCGGAGGAAGACGCTCCCGGCGTACGCACCGGTTCCTTCGACGGCCTCGACGACGGCTGCAGCGAGCAGATCCTCACGCTCCGCCGTCGCGCCGACGACCATGTCGCTCATAGTTCCAGTGTGTGCCCAGGTCCGCCCACCGGCATGAAGGCCCTGGGCTGCCGCCCAGGTACCGGCTAGGAGGGTCTCTGACCTGGGAGCATTTACGTCCAGGCACCCGGCGAGTGCCCTGAGGGGCAAGCCAGCCCAGCCCTCGATGTGGACGTCCCCGATCAGGAGCCTCAGGAGATCCGCGAGATCGCCCAGGAGCGCGGCATGACGCTCAGGCGCCGAGGTGTTCCGGCGCGTGTTCAACGACCCCGCGCTCGCCGACGCCATCGCCGAGGCCGGGATCGACGACGGCCCGGCCGGGCGCCACGCAGGCCGGGCCGCCTGACCGATGCCGCCCATCCCGCACATCGACGTTCGCATTCCAAGCATCCGCGCCTATCAGCACGCGCCACTGATACGGCACGAGACCGCCCCGTCGGGGAGTAGCCCGACCAGCCCCGCAAATCCCACCCGTCCCCTGGACGCGGAGCTGCCTCCGGCCCAAACGGCCGGAGGCAGCTCGTCGCCGGGTCGCGGATGGGATCCGCGGGCCGGTCAGGCCACGTCGATGCTGTTCAGGATCGCCGCTGTGACGTGATCGGCGGCGTTCCTGTGGCCCTTGGCATTGGGGTGCACGAGGGCCACCTCGGTAGAGCCGCTGGCGAGGACGCCCTCGACCCACTTGCCCGCGTCGCAGACGCTGTGGTTCCGGGAGGAGTCGTAGAGGTCGACGAAGCTGGCGGCCTCGTGCGCGGAGGCCGACTTCTCGATGGCCTTGTTGAGGGGTTCCAGGACGTCCTCGCGCAGCCAGTCCAGGTCGCCTTGGGTGATCGGCCCGAACTGTTCCAGGTCGTTGTACCGGCACTTGGCCGTGTCCTTGGGGATGACCGTGGGGTAGCCGACGGCCAGGATCTTGGCGTGCGCGGCGCGCTCGTGGAGCACGGCGAGCATCTCGTCGTAGTCCTTGCCCACCTTGGTCAGCCGGGCGGGGATGCCGTCGGCCAGGTCGTCCCTGCACGGGGTGCCGACGCCGCCGCTGCCCGAGCCCAACTCCAGGCAGGTGCGCAGAATGTCGGCGAACCCGAGGGTGTTGCCGCCCACCCCGACCGTGACCACGTCGGTGCCGGTCTCCACCGCCGAGGACTGAGGGGGCACCGGGGGGAACGGGTAGTCCGGGTCCTCGGAGAAGGGCGGTAGGTGACGGCCGATCGGCTCCTGGGCGCTGAAGGTGACGTTCTCGATCGTGGCGGCGCCGCAGCTGACGTTGGTCAGATCGATCAGCCCGCCGAGGTCGCGGTCGATGACCTGAGGGTAGGACTGGTCGGTGCGCTCGCAGCCGTCGCGGGGGATCTCGAAGACGTCGCCCGCGGCAGGGATGACCCCGGCGGTGTACGAGTCGCCCAGGGCGACCCATTGGTAGGTCGCCGCAGCGGAGGCGGGTTGCGCCCCGGCGAGTTGCGCGGGAGCGAGTGCGCCCGCGGCGAGTGCCACGGCCGAGCTCAGCATGACCAGACGAGTACGGAAAGAGCGTGCCACGAATCCTCCAGAGATACGCGGTTGGCGTCGCTCTGACCGTACGGCGTCCATTACTCAACGCACTAGATCCAATACGGACAGTCACAGCCCGTGGTGTTCCAGGGGCCGCACGGACCACGATGGACAGGTTCTGAATGGGTGGTTCGGCATGCCGCCCAAGTTCGGCCGTCGCTCGACGAAGTCTGAACGGCATTTGAGCAGCAGGAGGAGCACCCTGGCCGATCCACGCCATCACGGTCGGTGGCGCTGCCCCGAGGAGCTGTCCTATTCGCCATCACCCGTGATCTCGGGCATCGGCCCGTCCGAGACCTCCAGGATCCATGTCGTCAGCTGCTGCAGAAGAGCTGGCCAGCGAGCGCCGGATTCGACGAGGACGTGGGCCTGGTACGCGAAGTGTCCGACAGCTGAGAGATGATGAGGCACTTTCACGGCGGCGGGGGCCGCAGAGGTTCGCTGGGGGTGGAGATGGATCAGGATACGAGTCAGGGTTCGTTCGAGGCGCTGGCCGACGGGGATCCGGCGACGGTCGGGCCGTACCGGATCGTCGCACGGCTGGGCGCCGGGGGCATGGGGCGCGTCTACCTGGGCCGGTCGCGCAGCGGCCGTGCCGTGGCCGTGAAGGTGGTACGTCCGGAACTCGCCGAGGACGGTGAGTTCCGTCGCCGGTTCGCCCGGGAGGTCGGCGCCGCGAGACGGGTCAACGGGTTCTTCACCGCAGGGGTCGTCGACGCCGACCCCGAGGGATCACCAGCATGGCTGGCGACGGCGTACGTGCCGGGGGTACCGCTGAGCGAAGCCGTCATGGCCAACGGCCCGTGGCCGCAGGACGCCACGCTGGCACTGGGCGCGGGCCTGGCCGAGGCGCTGGAGTCCATCCACGCCTCGGGGGTGGTCCACCGGGACCTGAAGCCGTCGAACGTCCTGCTCGCGGCCGACGGGCCGCGTGTGATCGACTTCGGGATCTCCGCCGCTGCCGACGTCAGCGTGCTCACGCAGACGGGAACGGTCATCGGCACACCCGGGTACATGGCTCCCGAGCAGCTCAGGGGACAGACCGTGGGGCCGGCCTGCGACGTCTTCGCGCTGGGTGCGGTGCTGACGTACACGGCGACAGGCACCGGGCCGTTCGGTGCGGGATCCGCGCACTCCCTGAACTTCCGGGCCGTCTACGAGCAACCGGACCTGGACGGCCTCCCGACCGGGCTGCGCGACCTGGTGGCCGGCTGTCTGGCCAAGGACGCGGGGCAGCGTCCTACCGTCGCCGCCCTGCTGGACCGTCTCGGCGATCACGGCAACGCGCCAGAAGCCCACGAGGCTCAGCACACGGCCAGTTGGCTTCCCGAAACGGTCGCGGCGACCGTCCTCGCTCGTGCCGCCGCTCCTCAGCCGGCCACCCCGACGCCCTCGACCGTGCCGGCAACGGCGCCGTCCGACAGCCCGCCGCCGCAACCCCCGAACCCGGCCGGCGCCCCCGTCACTTCAACCCCGGCCCCGGACTCAGCCCAGACCGGCGCCGCTCCGCCCGGACCCGCCCCCGCCCTGCAAGACGCTCGGGACAGGACCACCGGCGGGCCGGGACCGCACACGCCGGCGCCAGCCGGCCGACCGGGAGCGCGGAGTCTCGGGCTGTCCCGAAGACAGGCCCTGCTCGGACTGGCAGGGGTTGGTGTCGCCGGCGCCGGCTTCACCGCGTGGAAGGTGTTCGACGACCGCGACACGCCACCGGGTCAGCAGCTGTGGGCCTTTCCCACCAGCAAGACCATCACTTCGACGCCGGCGTTCGCGGACGGAGTCGTGTACGTCGGCAGCACCAAGGGCACCCTCCACGCCGTCGACGCCGACACGGGCAAGGGCCGCTGGGTCTTCCGTACCCGCGACAGGGTCGAGTCGTCGCCCGCCGTGGTGGACGGAGTCGTCTACGTGGGAAGCGGCGACGGCTATCTGTACGCGGTCGACGCCGACACCGGCGAACAACGCTGGGCCTACCAGACCGGCCCCAACTACACATCTCCCGCTGTGGTAGACGGAGTCGTCTACACCGGCAGCAGCAATGGTGTGCACGCGGTCGACGCCGCCAACGGCAAACGGCGCTGGGCGTCTCTCACCGACGGGTGGGCGTCGTCGCCGACGGTGGCAGACGGCGCCGTCTTCGTCGGGAGCGGCAACGGCCTGATCTCGCTGGAGGCGGCAAGCGGGAACACGCGTTGGAGGGCGCTCCAGGAAAGGATCGTGCACTGCACGCCGAGTGTGACCGACGGCCTCGTCCACGCCGCCTGCAACGACGGCCTGCGCGCCGTCAAGGCCGATACCGGTAGCGAGCGGGAGGACTTCCCCGAAGGCGGCCCCGGCCGCACGTCTTCCCCGACGGTGGTGGACCAGATCGTCTACTACGGCAGCACGGACGGCAGTCTGTACGGGGTCCATGCCACCGACGCCCAGCAGCGGTTCAAGTTCCCCACGGCCGACAGCGTGGACTCCAAACCGGCGGTGGTGGACGGCGTCGCCTACTTCGGAAGCGACGACGGGCACCTGTATGCCGTGGACACGGCCACCAGCAAGGAGCGCTGGCGACTGACCGCCAAGGACACCTTCTTCACAGAGTCGTCGCCCAAGGTGGCCCGGGGAGTCCTCTACATCGGCACGTACGCAGGCGAGCTGCTCGCGATCTCCGTGTAGCCAGGCTCCGGGCGGGGTCGCCGTCGTCCGCTATGGGCCGTAACCGGTGCCCAGCGACCGACGCATGGCGGTCGTCATGAGCCCGGGGCCGCACGGGCCCCGGGCACGATTGGGTGACTGTCGTCGTCTGCCCGGGCGCGACGGCCCCGCATCAGAGAATCACCATGGCACGACTCCGTCGTCGTCGAACAGCTGGCCGGTAGGGCCGTCGTCGGGAAGAGCCGCCAACCGGACGGCGATCGCCGCGCCCTGCTCCGGGGTCCGAGTACCGCTGAAACCGTTGAGGTCGGTGGCCACGTAGCCGGGACAGGCGTTGTTGATCAAGCAGGCGGCGAGCGGCTTCTCACAGGCAGGGCGCCCCGCGCCTGGGGGAGCAGGCGCGGGGCACTGGATGGGCCGGAGGGGCTGGGGTCCCTTGGTCAGGGAGTGGTGCAGACGGCGTAGGCCCGGATGGACTCGTCCATGGTGTTGGTGTTCGTGCCGCGCACGACCCAGGAGTTGCCGCTGGGGAAGGAGTCGGTGAAATAGGTCCGGATGGCGCTGGTCGTGCCGCCGCCCCCGGTGGGCACCTGACCGGACGGGCAGGCCACGCTGGCGATCCGGTTCTGGCCCGGCGGGACGGTGACGAGCGGGCCGGAGACCTGCGGGTGCGCGGCCAGCAGACCGGCGTCGGCTGTCGTCGGCTTCTCGGGCGCGACCAGGCCGGGCTTCTCGTCGCCTCCTTCGTTGGCGGCTGCCATCACGGCGCCGCCGACGAGGACGCCTACAGCTGCGAGAGCGCTCAGAGCAAGGGTGACGGTGCGGGCCATCGTGACCTCCTGATGTATATGGAACTCCGCCGTCCAATGGGAGGCGGATACTCCAACTCCGAGACTACTCAGCGGAGTTGATCCACTACATGGAGTGCAAACGTGTGATGGGGGCGTGCAGGCGCGGCCGTTCAGCGCCCATCGGTCATGCGCGGGTGGCACACGCCGCACAGGCCGGAGCGACCAGCGTTCGCCCGGCGCTTCGTCAACGCGGAAGCGGGTGGCGAAGATCGCCCGTCACGCCGGCCATTCGAGCCGTGTGACAGCCGTTGCCACCACGGTTGTCGACGGGCGACCGGTCGCCGTGACCGGCGGCTGGGACAAGTCGGTACGGGTGTGGGATCTCACCACCGGCCACCAGATCGGCAAGACACCTTGCGGTTCCTCGACCTGACGACAGGGCGCCGAGCCGCCCCCGACTACCTGCTCCCGCTGCCCGTGCACGCGCTCACTGCCACCCCGCATGGGCGCCTCGCGGTCGGGTTCGGCCCCGAAGTGGCGGTCCTACGGCTCCTGGCCTCCGGCGCCGTCGAAGCCGACCAGAGTGGCGGCGCCCCGAGCGGACTCATAAGCCCATGAGGGCCGGCGGGCCCGTCGGCCACGGGCTCAGCGGCGGACTCGCTGACACCGAGGTCAGGCGCGGCGCGCCTCCGCCGTGCGGGCGGCCGCCGGTGGAGGATCGGTGGGGAGGCGGCCTCGGACCGCCGCCCGGCGCCGCCCCACCACATGAGAGATCCGGCCATGACAATGTTCGACGACGACACCCTCGGCACCGCACCGGCGGCGGCGTGAGCACCCCTCCGCGCGGGGACGCGCCGGACGGCGGCCGCTACGGCGAGGCCGTCTTCCGTCCCGAACAGGCGGGCGAAGGCGAGCGCATCGACTTCGGCGCCCTCGCCTACGACGACATCACCATGGCGCGGCTGCGGACACTCGGGGTCGGCCCGGGGTGGCGCTGCCTCGACGTGGGCGCCGGCACGGGTACGGTCTCCCGCCGGCTGCTGGACGAGGCCGGGGTGGCGAGCGTCCTCGCCGTGGACCGCGACGTACGCTTCCTCGACGCGCAGCCCGTGCCCGGGCTCGACGTGCTCGAGGCCGACGTCACCGCCTCCGACTTCGCCCCCGGCCGCTTCCAGCTCGTCCACGCGCGCTTCGTGCTGATGCACCTGCCCGAGCACGACCGCCTGATCACGAAACTGGCCGAACTCGTCGCGCCCGGCGGTGTGCTGGTACTCAGCGACGCGGTCGACCTGACGAGCGACCGGACGCCCAGCACGCCGTACACCATGGTGATGCGGGCGATGTGGCAGGGGCTGCGGGCCACCATCGGCACCGATGTCTCCTGGGTGCCGTCGTACCCCCATCTGCTGCGCGGGGCGGGGCTCGTGCCCGTCGCCGCCGAGATCCATGTGCCGCCGCTGCTGCCCGGCAGTCCCATCAGCCGCTTCTGGGCGGACACATGGGAGCGGAGCAGAGCGGCGATGCTCGCCACCGGCCTGGTCGACGACACGTCCGTCGACGCGGCGGTCCGCTACCTGGGCTCCGACGAGTGCGCCGCGTTGTCGGCTGGCATGCTCACTGTCTGGGGATGGAAATCCGGGGAGGCTGCCCTGCGCTGACCCGCCGCCCGACCGCGCTGTCGACGGCCCTGAGCAGTGTCGCCACTCGGAGGCGGGCCCCTTGGGCGGAGGCCACGGCGCCTGGCGTCACCAACCCCGCTCTCACTCCAGACACTCGAAGATCTCGTCCCAGAACGCAGACTCGCTCACATAGGAGTCCTGGCCGATCATGCGCTCACGCAGATCGGAGACGGCGGCCGCCCGTACAGCTTCGTCGGCCGATTCCAGGGCGTCGCTCGACTCGGCGATCAGCCCGAGGAGCACGGCCAGCCGAGGAAGGGAATCGGCGGCCGGTCCCTGCCACCCGTCCCCGTGGTCCCACCCGTTGGGGTCGTAGTGAGTGATGCCGCCGTCCGCCGCTTCGAGCATCAGGTGCTGGTCGCCGCAGACGGCGACGGCGAAGGAGAAGTTCTTGGGCGGGGAGTCGTCGTCGGGATAGCGGTGCCCGTAGATTTCGTCGGCATCGAGCGGTTCCAGGCCGTCCTCGTCCCGCACATGCCTCGTGTCGATTCCCACGACGTCGAGGTGGACGGCGGGAAAGCCGACCGTGAGCAGGAACTCCCTCGACTGGGCATCGGTCAGCTCGGCCGGCAGACCGGCCTCGTCCGGCCGCCAGAGCGAGCCTTCGCCCAGCCGTTCCTCCAGCCACACCGCGTCCGGTATCAGCGGAGTGTCGTTGCTCTTCACTGCCTGCCCCCATGGGTTCCGCGTCGTTCGGTCATCGGCGGCCCAGTCAATCGCAAGCCCGCGCGCCGACCTCGAGCCGGGGGGTCCGCGTGGATGGCTCCCGAGGTCGCGCTCAAGCGCCTAGAACTCCGATCGGCCCCACTCCGTCACGGTCACCTCGTCGCCGACGGACATCTTTCCGGGGCGCAGGACGGCGAACTTCGCACCGAACGCGATGCCGCCTTCGGCCGCCCGCCGGTAGGTGGCCAGTGTGCGCAGGGGTTCCGGGCCGGCTCTTGTGCCCGACTCCTGGTCGACCATGGTGACGGCGCAGCGGATCGCCAGCTTGGCGTAGCCGAGTTCGGCCGCACCGATGGTGAGGCGGTGGGCGCGGTCCTCGGTGTGCGGATCGTCCCAGCCGTCGACGACGACGTTGGCGCGAAAGCGGTCGGCAGGGACAGGCGGGGCGCCGCGGTCGGCCAGTCTCGAGTCGAGCTGGTCCAAGGTGGCACGGGAGACGACGTGGAGGGGGCAGCTGTCGGCGTAGCCAGAGGTCCCCGGAGTCCGGCCGTCTGTCACGCGGTCGTGTTCCGGAGGTACGCGCACAAGGCGGCTGGGCGCGCGGAGTACGTCCGAGAGCCACGCGGCCGCAAGGTCGCCCTGGTCGATGCCCTGGTACGGGTCGCCGAACAGGTCCACCGCCCGGCGGACGCCCGACGTGTCCACGTCGATGGTGAGCGGCTCGGCGCCGGGGGCGTGGAGGGTGAGCCGCTGGCCGTACGGGTCGACGGCGGGCCGGATCACGGCCAGGCGGGGATCGCGGCGCTGGGTGCGGAACACGCCCTGCTCGCTGACGACCATGAAGCTGCGGTCGTGGGCGAGGCCGGCGGGCGTCAGCAGGGCCTCGGGCACCGACGTACCGGCGCAGCCCTTGACGGGGAAGTACGACAACTCAACGACACGGGCCATCGGTCGGGTCCCCGTCAGTCCGTGACAAGGGCGAGGCAGTCGTCGACCACTGTCCGGATGAGTAAAGTCACAGTGGGTTTCCTTTCAATACTTACTACTTTCCGAAGGAAACCTACTACGGGCTCACGGTGGGCAGTCAACGGCTTTCTGGCAGCGGGACGATGGGGCTGACGAGCGCAGCGGCGTCGAGGTCCGTGGGTCCGGCCCTTCGTATCCCGGCGGGTGCGGACCAGTAGGGTCAGGCATCCACTCACAGGGGGAGGCTCTGCATGTCCGTCCGGGCTGCTGTGCGGCGAGGTGCACGGTTGGGGGCGGCAATAGGGGCGTGGCCGGCGGGAGTCCTCGGCACGCTGTGTCTCGTGGTCGCCGTCGTCTTCCTCGCCGGGAGCCATGGCGGGACCGTGTGGGCGCTGGTCCGTCTGGGCGCCCTCGTCGTAGTGGCCAGCCTGGCAGTGGGGGTGGCACTGGGCGCCCTGATCGGGGCCGTCCTGGCGATCGCGCCCCGGCGGCTGGTGGCCCGCTCCTCTCTGCGGGGGCTGCTCGCGGCACTCACCGCGGGGCTGCCGCTGGCGACGGCCGCCGTCGCCCTCCTGACGTCAGGTCAGGACACGCTCGCCAGTGGCGGCACGCAGCGGTGACGTCGCCTGCGGCACGGAAGGGTCCCAGGCCGCCAGCCATTGCTGACCGGGCCACCTCACAGAAAGGCGCACGACCCGCTCCTGCCGCTCACATGGACAGGCTGTGGGAGTCGCCCCCGGACATCCTGCTCATGCCTGCCAGCACGCCCAGGACGGTGATGACCGTGACAGGGCGGCTGCTGCTGGTGTTGGTGCCGTCGCCCAGCTGTCCAGCCTGGTTGAGGCCCCACGTCAGCAGCACATGGCCGTCGGCTATGAGGGCCAGGGTGTGACCGGCGCCGGCGGCTATGCGGATCACGCCTGAGATGTCGGCGAAGACGGGTGTCGAGCTGTCGTCGTTGGTGCCGTCGCCCAGCTGACCGTCGGTGTTGGCTCCCCACGTCTGTACGTTGCCGTTGTCCAGCAGCGCCACACTGTGGTCGCCCTGGCAACCGGCGGCGACGGCGGTCACGCTGCCGCCCAGACCGGACACCGACACCGGTATCGGGCTGTCGTTGTTGGTGCCGTCCCCCAGCTGACCGAACTTGTTCCAGCCCCACGCCTGGACCGTCGCCTCGGTGGTGACGGCCAGACTGTGCAGGCCGCCGGCCGCGATGCCGATCGCGCCGGAGAGCCCGGAGACAGTGACGGGGACAGGGCTGCCGCTGCCCGAGCCGTCTCCCAGCTGGCCCTGCGAATTGAGCCCCCAGGCCCGGACGGTGCCGTCTGTCAGAAGAGCGAGACTGTGGCTGCTTCCCGCGGCGACGGCGATCACGGAGCTGAGCCGCTCGACCGCGACGGGCGTCAGCCTGTCCTGGAACGTGTTGTCACCCAGCTGGCCGGAACTGTTGGCTCCCCACGCCATGACGGTGCCGTCCCTCAGCAGCGCCAGACTGTGCTCGCCGCCGGCTGCGATGGCGTCCACATCGCTGAGATTGCTCACGAAGCCCGGGGCGTTGCTGTCGCTCGTCGTGTTGTCTCCGAGCTGACCACGGCCGTTCAGCCCCCAGGCGAGGACCGTGTGGTTGTCGAGCACGGCCAGGCTGTGGGCCCCGCCGGCGGATACGGCGATGACGGGGTCATTGAGAGGAACCAAGGTGGGGATGGAACTGTCATTGTTGGTCCCGTCCCCCAACTGACCTGCGCCGTTGGCACCCCACGCTTCCATGGCGATCTCCTGGTTCTCGGCTGGATCTTCTCTTTCCTCGGCGGACAGGTCCGCCGAGGAAGGGCAGGGTGAACGGCGCGGCGGGACCCGAGAACCGAGCTCGATGGAGGCCATGGACGCCACCCGACACCCGGCGACGACAGCATGGCTGCACCTCCAGCGTCGCGCGGCTGCGACAGGCCCGCAACTGCGCCCCTGTGCAGCTCGTGCGGGCTGGGGACCCAGCTGCGTCAACTGCCGCCCACGAGCCTCACGGCCTTCTCACCGCAGCCCCCTGAAGAACAGCCGGACGTCCTCGATCAGCAGGCCGGGTGTCTCCAAGGCGGCGAAGTGGCCGCCGCTGGCGAAGTCGCTCCAGTGGGCGATGGTGTTGGTCTCCTCGGCGTAGCTCCTGATGGCCACGTCCTCGGCGAAGTTGGCGACGCCGGTGGGGACGCTGGAGCGCGTGGTGGGGAACCAGTCGCCGGTGTGGGCGTTCTCGTAGTACATCCGGGCCGCCGATCCAGCGGTGCCGGTCAGCCAGTAGAGCATCACATTGGTGAGCAGCCGGTCCCGGTCGACCGCGTCGTGGGGCAGTTCCGCGGATGCGTTCGTCCACTCCTTGAACTTCTCTGTGATCCAGGCGAGTTGGCCGACCGGCGAGTCCGTCAGGCCGTACGCGAGGGTCTGCGGGCGCGTCGACTGGATGGCGTTGAACCCGAAGCCGTCCCCCATGAACGCGGCGATGGCGCTCAGCCGCTTCTTCTCGATGTCGGTGAGTCCGGCCACGACGTCGTCGGGAACGGGGCCGAGCGGGATGAACCCCACGGACGCCGCGTTCACATGGATGCCGACCACCGCGTCGGGTGCGACTCGGCCGAGCGCGGGAGAGATGATGGCGCCGAGGTCTCCGCCCTGGGCGCCGTAGCGCTCGTAGCCGAGTCGGCGCATCAGCTCCGACCAGGCCCGGGCGACCCGGCCGGCATTCCAGCCGGCCTCGCGGGTGGGGCCGGAGAAGCCGAAGCCGGGGATGGAGGGAACGACCACATGGAACGCGTCGGCGGGGTCGCCGCCGTGGGCGCGGGGATCGCTGAGCGGTCCGATGACATCGAGGAACTCCGCGATCGAGCCCGGCCAGCCGTGCGTGAGGACGAGCGGCAGGGCGTCCGGCTCGGGCGAGCGGACGTGCAGGAAGTGCACCTGCGCGCCGTCGATCTCGGTGAGGAACTGCGGGTGCTCGTTCAGCCGCGCCTCGTGCTCACGCCAGTCGTAGGCGGTGCGCCAGTAGTCGGCGAGGTCACGGATGTACGGAAGGGAGGCCCCGTACGCCCAGCCGGCGCCCGGCAGTTCGTCGGGCCAGCGGGTCGCGGCGAGTCGGTCGCGCAGATCGTCGAGCTGCGTCTGGGCGGTCTCGATCCGGAACGGCCGGATCTCCTGGTTCGCGCTGTTGTCTGCCATGTCCCTCACGGTACGCAGACTTGCGGACAGCTTGTGTCCGCAACGACCGGCGGATGGAGCGGATGGAGGAGTGCGTCGGCGACCGTCTTGCGGTTCAGCCGGGCGCGTCGGCTCTGCCCGCCGCCGGCCGGTCCAGTACGGCGGCGACGATCGTCCTCAGTCGTTCGTCGGCCCGTTCGACGCTTCCGTTCTGTGCGCTGATCTGGGCGCCTTCCAGGAGGAACGTGATTTCCGCGGCGGCCTCTTCGGGGTCGGGGAGCCCCGCACGTGAGCACATGCCCTCGAGGCGGCGCAGCTGGCCGGCCTTGTGGGCCTCGATCAGGCGGCGTGCGGGATGGGTGCGGTCGGGCAGCGCGGCGATGGAGGTGACGAAGGGGCAGCCCCGATGGGAGATGCCGGGCAGCTCGTCCGCGACGAACGAGGCGACGTCGAGGATCTGCGCGCGGGGATCGTCCGGATGGGCGGCTTCGGCGGCGTCGAACGCGGCCGTGTAGCCGGCCGCGACGATCCGCAGCCACTCCTCGATCAGGACGTCCTTGGTGGCGAAGTGCCGGTACAGGGCCATCTTCGTGGTCTCGGCCCGGTCGGCGATGGCCTGGACGCTCACGGTCCTGATGCCCTCGCGGGAGAACAGGTCCTCCGCCGCGTCCAGGATCCGTTCGCGAGGCGGCAGTCGGGCGACTCGTGTGCCTCGCCCGGGCCTGGGTGCACTGGTCATGCCTGCCTCGCCTCATATCCGCGCCACATCCGCGCCGTGGCTCTCCGCACCCATGCTACGTTACCGTTCATTCCCGAACGATACCGCTCGGTATCGTTCGGGAACCACCGGTATTGCTGTGTCGCGAGAACGGATGACGATGAAGCTCTGCGAATACACCCGCTTCGACGCGGTCGCCCTGGCCTCCCTCGTGGCCCGAGGGGAGGTCACCCCCGCCGAGCTGGCGGCCACCGCCCAACAAGCCGTCGCCGCGGTCGACCCCGCGATAGGCGCCGTCGTGGAGAGCTGGCCCGCCGAGGACCAGCCGGCCCCGGGAAGCACGCCGCTGGCCGGCGCCCCCTTCCTCATCAAGGACATCGCCGTGACCATGGCCGGCAAGAGAGTCGAGTTCGGCAGCCGCCTGGCCGAAGGGAACACGGCCCGGGCGGACTCCTTCCTGATGCGGCGCTTCCGGCGAGCGGGCCTGGTCACCCTGGGGCGCACCGCCACCCCCGAGTTCGCCTACAGCACCACCACGGAGCCGCTCTTCTACGGCGCCAGCCGCAACCCCTGGGACCTCTCGCGGACCCCCGGCGGCTCCAGCGGGGGCTCCGCCGCGGCGGTGGCCTCCGGCATGGTCCCGCTCGCGCACGCCACCGACGCCGCAGGCTCCATCCGCGTTCCGGCCGCGAGCACCGGACTGTTCGGTCTCAAGCCCACCCGGGGCCGGGTCTCCATGGGGCCCGACGCCGACGAGGTGTTCAACGGTCTTGCCGTCCACGGAGCGCTCAGCCGCTCCGTACGGGACAGCGCGACGCTGCTCGACCTCGTCAGCGGCCCGGAGACCGGCGATCCCTATGTCGCGCAGGCGCCGACGCGCCCCTACGCGGAAGAGGTCGACCGCGACCCCGGCCGGCTGCGCATAGGCCTGCTCACCACCCCGTGGGGCGGCCGCGACGTGGACCCGGCCGTCACCACGGCCACCGAGCAGGCCGCCCTGCTCGCCGCATCGCTCGGCCACCGGGTGGACGTCGTCGAGCTGAGCCTGGGGGTGGCCTGGGAGGAGTTCGTCCTGGCCAACGCCCGGTTGTGGAACGCCAATCTGGTGGCCTGGATCGACGGACTCGCCGCGGCCTGCGGCCGTCCGATCGACGCCTCCACCGTCGAGCCGCAGACGCTGGCCGCCTACGCGTGGGGACAGAGGGTCAGCGGGCCGCAGTTCGTGCAGGCGCTGGAGGTGCGCAACCGGGTGGCGCGGGCTGTCGGCGCCTACTTCGCCCACCACGATCTGCTGATGACGCCGACCCTGCCCGAGCTGCCGGTACACCTCGGCACGTACGCGGACGGGGCGCCGGGCGCCGACGGTCTGGGGTGGGTGGCGCAGCTGTTCCATCGCTCGCCGTTCACCGCGGCCTTCAATGTCGCGGGCACTCCGGCCATGTCCGTTCCTCTTGCCTCGGACCCTGCGACCGGCCTGCCCATCGGCATCCAGTTCGCCGCCGGGTACGGCCGCGAGGACGTCCTGTTCCGCCTCGCCGGCCAACTGGAGAGGGCTGCACCCTGGGTCCAGCGCACACCAGGGGTGTGGGCGGGGGCCGCCGCGACGGCCTGAACCGGCGCGTACACCTACTGCTCGTACACCTACGGCTCACAGCGGCGCGCCGCGGCTTGGAGCCGTTGACGCATCGCTCGACCGTTCTCAACTCCGCTGCCGCCGGGCCTGCTTCACCTCCCGCGCGAACGCCCAGGGGTCCGCTACCGGGCCCACGTGCCCGAGCTTCTCCGGATTGAGCACCGAGCGGATCGCTAGGATCCGCCCGTCGAGCACGTCGAGCACGTCGAGCACCATGATGCTGAGAACCCTGCCGTCCCGGTCGCGCAGGATCGCGCCCGCCGAACACCGCCCGTTCCAGCGGGCTGAGCCGCTCCAGGAGCAGCAGCGCAGCCATCGACACCGAGTCGGCGAGCTCCACCGACCGCGCCGGATCCTGGTACGGCGGCGTCAGTGGAACTGTCCGGGTACGTAGTCGCCGGCCGGCTGCTGGGCGATGACGTTCAGCCGGTTCGCCATGTTCATGAAGGAGACCAGGACCGCCAGGGAGGCGAGCTGCTCCTCGTCGTAGTGCTTGGCGGCCCGCGCCCACACCTCGTCGCTGACCCCGCCGGCCGCGTCCGCGACCCGGGTCCCCTCCTCCGCGAACTCCAGCGCGGCTCGCTCCGCCTCGGTGAAGACCGTGGCCTCGCGCCACGCGGCGACCAGGTTCAGCCGCACCGAGGTCTCGCCGGCAGCGGCGGCGTCCTTGGTGTGCATGTCGACGCAGACCGCGCAGCCGTTGATCTGGCTCACGCGCAGCGCCACCAGCTCCTGCGTCGCGGCCGGGACCGGCGAGTCCTTGAGTCCCTTGCCCACCGACATGAGGGACTTGAGGGTCTTGGCGGCGGCGGGGCTGGCGAAGTAGTTCAGTCGGGCGTCCATGGTGTGCTCCTCCGTGGTCGTCAGTGGCTACACACCCTGAGACGGGGCAGCCTGATTCCCTGTGACATGGACGGATGTGACCTGCGTCTCCCCGCCTCCGGCGGGTGTCGTACGACGAAGTGACGTCCTCAGTCGTCGAGCAGCCGCCACGCGGTGAGGGCGAGAGCGGCACGTATCAGTCCGGGGGGCTCGGTGAGTTCGATGCCCAGGGTCTTGGCGATCTGGTCGACTCGGCGGGCGACGCTGCTGTGGTGCAGATGGAGAAGGCCGGCGGCCCGGCGGAGGGAGCCGGTGGCGCAGTAGGCGTCCAGCGTCTCCAGGTCTTCGGGGTTGCCGGCGACGCGGGCGATGGCGGCTATGTCGGCGTTGCCGCGGACGGTGTCCTGGGATACCTCGGCGAGCAGTGCCAGCGCGCCCAAGTCGCCGTAGCTGACCACTGGTTGGCGCGCGGTGGTGAAGCGGAGGGCGGTACGGGCCTGCTGCCAGGACTGGTCGGGGCTCTCCGCGCCGCCGAGGCCCGCGCGTACGCCTTCCGGAAGCCGGTCGAGGTCGACGGTGGTGGTCAGGATGACGCCCACGTCGGCGACGGACGCCGCCTTCACCGGGCGGGCGGGGCAGAGCAGCGAGCCGATCTGGTCGAGCGGGAGCTGCGAGCGTACGGCGACGACGCGGACCGGAAGGTCGGCGGTGAATCCCAGGAGCCGTAGCGCTCGGGATCTGGCCACCTCGTCGGTGTCGGAGCTGATCGCCAGTTCGACGAGGGCGGGGTCGGCCATGGTGGTGCGGGCGGGGCCGTACCGCTCGACGGCCGCGGCGGTGGCGATGGCGAGCCGGTCGAGCAGTACTTCGTCGAGCGAGTTCGGCGGGCCGGGGCGCTCCAGCCACACCGTTCCGATCTCCTCCTCGTCGAGGGTGATCGGCACAGTGGTGGACGCGGGCGGCGGCGGGGTGGGCGCCGGCCTGCCGTCAGGCGAGACGCGGACCACCCGCCCGGTGCCGTGGAGCTGGAACCCGGCCACGCACTCGGCCAGACCCGCCGAGGCCCGGGCGAGCGCCGGAAGGTCCACCCGCCGGCGCATCAGCGTGTCGTAGAAGTCGATGATGCGGATCGCGCCGTCGACGTACGAGTCCAGTCCTGACAGCCGTACGGCCAGTGCCTCCATGACAGGAGCATAGGTCCCCGTGGTGGCCAGGAGAAGCGCCGATCGGCGGGCGATCCGCCTGGGAAAGGCGACAGTTGGCGGATGATCCCCGGGCGGCGGACGGTGAGGATGGCCGATATGGATCCCGAACTCGAAGCATTCGTGCCCCTGCTCCCCCATACCGACCTGACCGACCCGGTCGCCTACCGCAAGATGTACGCCGAGCTGGTCGCCTCGAAGCCCGTGCCGGACATGACGGGCATGGAGATAGAGGACCGCACGGTGCCCGCCGACCCGGACGTGCGGGTGCGGGTCTACCGCCCGCACCAGGCGCAGGGCGCCGTCGTCTGGCTGCACGGCGGGGCGTGGACCGTCGGCGACCTGGACACGGAGCACCTGTGGGCCGCACCGATAGCAGAGCTCTCCGGCGCGGTCGTGATCACCGTCGACTACCGGCTGTCGCCCGAGCACCGGTTCCCGGCCGCCCTGGACGACGCCTACGCCGTGGTGTCCTGGGCACACGAGCACGCCGCCGAGCTCGGCGTCGACCCGGCCAGGATCGCGGTAGGAGGCCACAGCGCCGGAGGGAACCTCGCGGCCGCGGTGGCCTTGCGGGCCCGCGACGAGCAGGGGCCCCCGATCTGCTTCCAGGTGCTCAACGAGGCCATCCTCGACGACCGGCAGCAGACGTGGTCGGCGCGGAACTTCACCGACACGCCCTGGAACACCCGTGCCGTACGCGCTGCGGCGTTGGAGCACTACCTGGGCGACCAGCCCGCCACGGCGTACGCGGCCCCTGCGCGGGCCGAGGACCTGTCCGGCCTTCCGTCGGCCTATATCGCCTGCGCGGAGTTCGATCCGAACCGCGACGAGGACATCGACTACGCGCTGCGGCTGCTCCAGGCGGGCGTGTCGGTCGAGCTGCACCAGTGGCCCGGCACCTTCCACGGGTCGCTGGCGATCCAGTCCGCGGCCATCTCGCAGCGGCAGCTCGCCGATATCGGCGCCGCCCTGCGCCGTGCCCTCGCCGCGTGAGGCCGTCGCAGCCGGCCACGGCCTTGGTCGTGGGTCTCCTCACGACCACGGCCCTGGTCGTGAGGAGACCGGGGAAGGCGGGCGGGGAATGACCACCACCGACCTCGCCCAGGCGAGGGAGCAGTCCACACCGCCGGCGCCGGACACCGAGTCCGCGGCGGGGCCGCCCATGGCGGAGCTGCTGCGCCCCTATCGCTGGAGCTTCGCCGCCATAGTCGTTCTGCAGGTCGTCGGCGCGGTGGCGGGTCTGGCGCCGCTGCTGGCGGTCGTCGAGCTGGGCCGCACTCTGCTGGCGCCCGGCCCCGTCGATCGCTCTCACGCCTGGAACGTCGTGATCGTGGGTGCGGCCGGCTTCTCCGTCCGCCTGCTGTTCACGGCCGCGTCGTCCGGGATCGGGCATCTCCTCGACGGCCAGGTGCAGCTGACGTTCCGTCGCCAACTGGCCGCGCAGCTGGGGCGTGTGCCGATCGGCTGGTTCTCCCGGCGCCGGACCGGCGAGCTGGCGAAGGTCGTGGGCGAGGACGTGAGCGCCGTGCACCCGTTCATCGCCCACACCCCCGGCGAGCTCGTCTCCGCCTTCGTGGTTCCGCTGGTGTCGCTGATCTACCTGTTCACCGTCGACTGGCGGCTCACGCTGATCACGCTGATACCGGTGGTGCTGGCGGTGGCCCTGGTCCCCCTGATGATGACGCCGACCCGCCTGCGCGAGCAGAAGGAGTTCGACGCGGCCATGGGACGCATCGCGAGCTCCGTCGTCGAGTTCGTCCAGGGCATCTCGGTGGTCAAGGCCTTCGGCGGAGGCGAGCGCGCCCACCGTAAGTTCCGTACGGCCGCGGACGATTTCGCCGACGTCTTCTACCGGATGGTGCGCGGTCTCGCCCCGATCGGCGCGGGGATGCAGACGGTGCTGTCGCCGCCGTTCGTCCTGCTCACCGTGTTGATCGGCGGTACGGCTCTGATCACGAACGGTGGCCTGGCCCCGGCCGATCTGCTGCCCTTCCTGCTGCTCGGGCTGGGCCTGACCGCTCCGGTGGCGGCCCTCGGCCACGGTTTCGACGACCTGCAGTCCGCCCGACGCGCCGTGGGTCGGATCCGGGACGTGCTCGGGGTGCGGTCGCTGCCGGAGCCCGCGCACCCGGTCGCGCCGCAGGGGCACCGGGTGGAGCTGCGGGGCGTTCGCTTCGGCTACGACGACGGTCACGAGGTGCTGCGCGGGATCGACCTGGTGCTGGAGCCGGGGACGGTCACCGCGGTGGTCGGCCCTTCGGGAAGCGGGAAGTCCACGCTGGTCCAGCTGTTGCCGCGGTTCTTCGACCCGAGCCACGGCTCGGTCTTTCTGGGCGGCGTCGATCTGCGCGAGCTCGGCAGCCGGGAGCTCTACCGGACGGTGTCCTTCGTCTTCCAGGACGTCCGGCTGCTGCGCGCGTCGGTCGCGGACAACATCGCGCTGGCGGTCCCGCACGCCGACCCCGACGACGTGGTCCGTGCCGCCCGGCTGGCGAACATCCATGAGCGCGTCCTCGAGCTGCCCCACGGATACGAGACGGTGCTCGGCGACGACGTGGGACTGTCGGGCGGCGAGGCGCAGCGGCTCTCGCTCGCTCGCGCGCTGCTCGCCGACGCGCCCGTGCTGGTGCTCGACGAGGCGACCGCCTTCGCCGACCCGCAGACCGAGCAGGCGGTGCGCCGGGCCCTGGCGACGCTGGGGGGCGATCGGACGATCCTGGTCATCGCCCATCGCCTGGAGACAGTCGCCGACGCCGACACCGTAGTGATGCTGAAGGACGGGGCGATCGTCGAGCGCGGCACGCCCTGCGAACTCCTGGCACGCGACGGAGAGTTCGCCGCGTTCTGGCAGTCGCACCGATCGGCGAGCACCGATGAGACCGATCCCGTCTTGTCAGCCGAACCGGTTCCGCCGACGCCGGCTCCCAGGGGCAGGAGCGCGGGGAGGGAGGAGCGACCGTGACGACTCATGGCCTGGTCGATCCGGCGGAGATGTATCTCCGGACCATTCTCGAACTGGAGGAGGAGGGGGTGGTGCCGCTTCGGGCGCGGATCGCCGAGAGACTTCAGCAGAGCGGGCCGACCGTCTCGCAGACCGTGGCCCGGATGCAGCGCGACGACCTGGTGCGGGTGGCCGACGATCGGCGTCTGGTGATGACGGAGCCGGGCCGCCGGCAGGCCGTGCGGGTGATGCGCAAGCATCGGCTGGCCGAGTGCTTCTTGGTGGACGTGATCGGTCTTCAATGGGAGGACGTCCATATCGAGGCGTCCCGGTGGCAGCACGTGATGTCGGACGCGGTGGACAGCCGGTTGACGGAGCTCCTCGGCCACCCCGCCACATGCCCGCACGGCAGCCCCATTCCCACGTGGGGGGAGAACGGGGGCGTCCATGCGTCCGTGCTCACTCTGACCGACGGGGCAGCCGCCGCGCAGAGCACGGTGACGGTCGTCCGGATCAGCGAGCTGCTCCAGAACGATCCCTCGGTCCTGCTGCGCCTCAAGCGCGCCGGGATACGTCCCGGCCGGCAGATCGCGGTCGTGGCCGACGAGAGCGGGGTGAGGGTGAGCGGCGACGAGCAGACGACGTTCCCCCACGCCCTCAGCGATCGCGTCTTCGTGGAGGCTCACGGTGGCGTACGGCAAGGAGGGGAGCTTCGATGATTCGCATGCTGCTGCGGGTGCTGGGAGACGAGTACGCCCGGCCGGTGCGTCGCACAGTGGCACTGATGACGACGGCCGCGGTGGCCGAGGGGCTGTCCTACGCGCTGCTGGTTCCCGTGCTGCGGGCGCTGTTCGGGAGCACGCCCGCCGACGCCTGGCCCTGGCTGATCGCGTTCGGGGCGGCGGTCGCGGTGTACGCGGTGCTGCGCTACGTCAGCGATCTGTCCGGTTTCCGCGTCGGGACCACGTTGCTGCGCGGCATGTACCACCGGCTCGGCGATCATCTGGCCCGGCTGCCCCTCGGCTGGTACAGCGCCCGCCGCGTCGGCGAGGTGTCGGTTCTGGCCAGCCAGGGCGTCTTGCAGGCGATGAGCGTGATCGCGCACCTCTTGGCGCCGTTGATCTCCGCCGGTGTGACTCCCCTGACCATCGTCGTCGTGATGCTCGCCTTCAACTGGCAGATGGGGCTGGCCGCGCTGGCCGCCGCACCGCTCGTGGCGGCGATCCAGATCTGGACGGGCCGCGCGATGGCCGCAGGCGACGCGGAGAGCGCCGAACGCGACCATGAGGCCACCGGGCGGGTCATCGAGTACCTCCGGGCCCAGCCGGTGCTGCGCGCCGGCGGCCGGACCGTCGAGCGCTTCCAGCTGCTCGACGACTCGCTGCGAGAGGTCCAGCGCGCGTCGCGCCGCTCCACGCTGTCGGCGCTGCCCGGGATTCTGGGCTTGACGCTCACGGTGCAGGCGGTGTTCACCGGGTTGCTGGTCCTGGGGGTCTACCTCGCGCTCGGCGGGGACATCGGTGTGGCAGAGGTTCTGGCGATCCTGGTGCTGGCCGCCCGCTGCGCGGATCCGCTGCTGTCGCTGGCGGACATCGGCGGCCAGCTGCGCGGCGCGCGCTCGGAGCTGACGAGACTGGACGCGGTGCTGCGCACCCAGCCGCTGCCGGAGGCGCCCGAGCCGCTCCAGCCGGCGGGGCATGACCTGGAGTTCGAGTCCGTCGCCTTCCGGCACGGCGAGCGCACGGTGATCGACCGCGTGTCGTTGTCCGTGCCGGAGGGCCAGCGGCTTGCGGTCGTCGGCCCCTCGGGGGCGGGCAAGAGCACCTTGCTGCAGTTGGTCGCGCGGTTCTACGACGTGGACGCGGGCGCGGTGCGCGTCGGCGGTGTGGACGTGCGCGCCATCGGCACCGACGTGCTGACGGCGCAGATCGCCGTCGTCTTCCAGGACGTCTACCTCTTCGACGGCACGATCGAGGAGAACGTGCGTCTGGGCCGCCCCGACGCCGACGAGGCCGAGGTACGGGCGGCGGCGACCGCGGCGCGCCTGGACGAGGTGATCGAGCGGCTGCCCGGCGGATGGGCGACGAACGTCGGCGAGGGCGGCGCGCTGCTGTCGGGCGGCGAGCGCCAGCGGGTCGCGATCGCGCGGGCGCTGCTGAAGGACGCGCCCATCGTGCTGCTGGACGAGGTGACCTCCGCCCTGGACCCGGTGAACGAGGCCGCCGTCCACGAGGGAATCGAGCGCCTGATGGCGGGCCGGACGGTGGTGATGGTCGCGCACCGGATGCGAACCGTCCGACGCGCCGACCGCGTCGTCTTCCTGGACTACGGCCGGATCATGGAGGAAGGCAGCCACGACGCGCTGCTGAGGCGCGGTGGCCGCTACGCCGAGTTCTGGAACCTCTCCGTGGCGCCGGCAGCGGGCGCATGAGCCAGCAGCCGCCAGGCGTCGGCGCCGCCGGTCGATCCCGAGGGACTCCTCCGGCGCGATGACGGTCTGCTCCCTGTCCAGAGGGGGGAGACTCCTTCTGGCCAGGGGGCAGTCCCCTAGCGGGCCGCGTCCAGGTCGGTGTGCAGCATGTGGTGGTCCGAGTAGAGGCTGGGATGCACACGGTGCGCGAGTGGGGCGATACCACGCAGGAACACGTAGTCGAACTTGCTGTGCCAGTCGGTGGTCGGCTCGCAGGCGCCGGCGGGCGAGGGGCGGCACTGGGGGGATGTGTCCGCGGCCAGTGCCCACATGTCGTCGAGCTCGGGGGCGTCCGGCCTGGCATTGAAGTCGCCGAGAACGATCGCGCGGTCGTGCCGGGCGACTTCTGCGGCGAGTACGCCGACCTGGTCTGCTCGGACCGCCTCTTGACGTCGTTGGGCGAGGTGGGTGTTGAAGACGCGCACGGGTCGGCCGCCCACCATGGTGGTGACTGCCACATACCCACGGTCTTCGGATCCTCCGTCGGGGTACTCCACGTTCACGCGGTCCGTCATCGGCGCGGCTGAGAGGATCGCCTGGCCGAAGGCCCCCGGGCTCCACGGCCATCCCCCGCAGCGGCCCCGATTCCGCAGAACCGTCCCGTACTCGACGTGGTAGACCAGCCCGTAGAAGTTCTCCAGGTAGTCCCGGATCGCTTCGACGTCACGCACGCACGCTTCTTGCAGGCCGATGACCTGGGGCGCGTACGTGGCGATCTCCACAGCCCGGCCGAGGTTCTGCCCGCTCTGATTGCAGGGATTGCAGATGTTCCACGTCATGACCCGGTTCGGCACGACGTCCTTGGCGGCGTGGCGCGGCAGTGGCAGCGGCTTGGCGACGAGGGCGCCGCTCGGTGCGCTGGGGCCGATGAGCACCAAGCAGATCGCGGTCATGGCGACCGCGAGCAACCGCGTGCCCCTTCCGAGCACCATCGCCTCCTCGGAGTGGATGTACAGGGCATCACCTGGTGCCTGCGTGATCAGGGTACGGGACGGGTCGTCGACGGCACACGCCCTTCCCTGCGCCTGCACGCGAGCGGCCGATGTGGACGGGCTGGACACGTGAGTTGGCGACCGTTCCACCTGGGATGCTCAGTCATATGTGCGTCGAGGGCGCCCCGCGGTCCGGTTCCGCGGGGGCGCTGAGGCTGCATCGACGGCTGGGGCCGGGGTCAGTGCGCCCTCAGATGCGGAGCGTCCCGGGGAACGCGCCCTGGCCGACGTCCGGTGCGGTGAGGGCCAGCCAGCCATGGCCGCGTACCTGGGTGTCCGGGCCGACCTCGCCGGGGTCGACCGAGAGGCGCCCGCAGGCGGAGCGGGCGCCCGTGGTGCCCGCGTTGGGTGCGTCGTACTTGGGGTTGAAGCCCGGTTCGTCGGCCGCGAGGGTCTCCCACGGCAGCGGGTCGCCCTCCCATTCGGGGTAGCCTTCGGCGGCGTACCGACGGATCACCCGGCCGTTCTCGGCGACCATCCACATGTCGGAGCCGCCGGCGTCGTCCAGGAAGAAGAACTGGGCCTGACCGCAGTGGACGCTGACCCGCTCGGCCGTCTCGATCATGCCTTCCCACATATCCTCGCCGCCGAGCAGCTCGAAGGCGCCGAAGACGAGGCGCCAGCCGTTCAGTTCCGGGGTGACGAAGACCCGCCCCACGGTACGGTCGGCGCCGTCCGGCCCCGGTACCTGGTGCCATCGGCCCTCCGCAGCCTCGATGCCGGCCGCGACGGTGAGCGGCCTCGGGTCGTGCACGCCGAGGGCCTCGAAGACTCCTTCGTACGACGCCCCGGGCACGGCCATCCACCAGCCGCTCAGGGTCGTCGACGGAAGCTCGGGGATCTCGTCCAGGATCTTGACCCGTATCAGCCGCTCGACCGCCGCCCGGTCGCGCTCGTCGAGCGCGTCGACGCCGCCGCCCGCCACCAGCGCCGCCATCGCGCCCCGCCGGATCCTCGGGGACGCGGCCGGGTCGCGGCGCAGGGCGCGCAGCCGCGGCCGGAAGGAGTCGTGCAGCAGACGGGCGTACTCGGATGCCTTGTAGGTGTGGAGGCGGCCCCGGGCGAAGCAGCCCACCAGGGCCGTCAGTCCGGCCTCGGAGTCCACCCGCAGCCTGACGAGCCCCTTGAAGCCGTCGCCCCACTTCCCGTCGTCCGGATCGGCGGCCAGGGCCGCGTACTGCTCGGCGGAGCGCTCGTCGAACACCCCGAGCAGCCGCCCCGCCATCCAGGCCGTCACCTCCTTGCGCTGCCAGGCCGCCAGTACGCCGTCGAAGGCCGGCGGCCCGATCTGCCGCAACGCCCGCATGACCGGCTTGAGATCAACGGTCCGCTGGGCGCCGGCCACGCTGCGCAGCAGTTCCGGCACGACGCTGTCGGCCTGCTCCGCCAGCCGGGCGGCGGCGGCCTCCACGCGCGCGGCGTCGTCGCTGTCCAGGTCCTCGAGAAGGGATTCGATCTTCATGCGGCAACACAGTAGTCCCGGCCACTGACTTCGCCCGGAGGGCCGTGGGCCGAGCGCACCAGCAGGGGCTGCCCCTCAGGGGTGCGGTATTACGCCCTTGATCGGGTCGGGGCGGGTCCGCGAGCGGAAGGTACGGCGGTAGGCGTCCGGCGGCACACCGACCGTCCGATGGAAGTGTCGGCGCAGTGTCGTGGCGGTCCCCATGCCGGTGGCCGCCGCGATGGTGTCGACCGTGTCGTCGGTGGCCTCCAGCAACTCCTGCGCGCGGCGGATCCGTTGGGTGAGCAGCCACTGCAGCGGGGTGGTGCCGGTCACCGACTTGAAGTGGCGGCCCAGGTGGCGCGAGCTCATCCGCGCCTGGCGGGCCAGGTCCTCCACGGTGAGCGGTTGGTCCAGCCGTTGGATCGCCCAGGGGAAGAGCTCGGCGAGCGGGTGGTTGCCCGGGGCGGGGACCGGGGTGGTCACGAACTGGGCCTGGCCGCCGTCCCGGTGCGGCGGCACGACCAGGCGGCGGGCGAGCGTGTTGGCGATCGACGAGCCGTGGTCGAGGCGGACCAAGTGCATGCACAGGTCCATGGCGGCGGCCTTGCCGGCGGAGGTGAGCACGCTGCCGTCGTCCACGTAGAGGACGTCCGGGTCCACCGTCACTTGCGGATGGCGCTCGGCCAGCGCCTGGGTGTGCGCCCAGTGCGTGGTCGCGCGCTTGCCGTCCAGCAGGCCGGCGGCGGCCAGCACGAAGGCGCCCGTGCAGAGGGAGGCCACGCGTGCGCCCGCCTCGTGGGCCGCGCGCACCGCCTCGACCAGCTCGGCCGGCGGGTCCTGGTCGACGTCGGCCCAGCCCGGGACGATCACGGTTTCTGCGCGCGGGAGTTGGTCGAGTCCGTGGTCGGGCTCCAGTCGGAAGCGGCCGACCTGCACGGCTCTCGGTCCGCAGAGCGAGAGGCGGTACCAGGGGTCCGCCCCGACGATCGGGTTGCCTCCGAAGACCTCGCACGCCAGGGACAGCTCGAAATGCAGCATGCCGTCGGTGACGGCCAGCGCAACGGTAGTCATGTCCGGAATTGTATGGGGCATGGCGTTCCCGACAGTCGCGGTCGGGCGCCGGCCCTCGCCAGGATGTCTTCAACAGACGCAGCGGAGCATTCGAGCACAGGGAGAAGTCATGGGATCGGGCCAGACGGTGGCGGTGTTCGGCGCGTACGGGCACACCGGGCGGTTCGTGGTGGCGGAGCTGACGGAGCGCGGGTTTCTCCCGGTCCTCTCCGGCCGCGACGCCGACAAGCTGAAGACGCTGGCGTACGAGACCGGGCTGGAGGCCCGCCCGGCGTCGGTCGACGACCCTGCCTCGCTCGACCGCGCGCTGGCCGGCGCGGCGGCCGTGGTCAACTGCGCCGGGCCCTTCGTCACGACGGCCGCCCCCGTGGTCGAGGCCGCCCTGCGGGCCGGGATCCCGTATCTGGACGTTGCGGCCGAGATCGAGGCCAACGCCGACACCTTCGCGCACTTCGCCGACCGGGCACGGGAAGCGGGAGCGGTGGTCGTCCCGGCGATGGCGTTCTTCGGCGGCTTCGGAGACCTGCTGGCCACCGCGGCGATGGGCGACTGGACGGCGGCCGACGAGGCGCACATCGCGTACGGACTGAACAGCTGGCACCCCACCACCGGCACGCGCACGGCGGGCGCGGTCTCCCGGGCGCGGCGAGGCGACCGGCGCGTCGTCTTCACCGAAGGGCGGTTGGAGTATCGCAACGACGCCCCGCCGACCCTGGAGTGGCCTTTCCCCGACCCGATGGGCTCGCGGGCCGTCATCGGGGAGTTCACGATGGCCGACGTGGTGACGGTGCCCAGCCATCTGTCCATCCCCGAGGTGCGCACCTATATGACGGTCGAGGCGGCCAGGGACATCGCGGCCCCGGACACGCCGACACCGGCCGCGGTCGACGACCGTGGGCGGTCCGCTCAGACCTTCCTCGTCGACGTCGTCGTGCGCTCAGGCGACGCCGAACGGCGCGCCGTCGCCCGCGGTCAGGACATCTACGCCGTCACCGCGCCCCTCGTGGTGGAAGCGGTCGACCGCGTCCTCACAGGGCGGACCCATGCGGTCGGCGTCGTCTCCGCGGGAGAGATCTTCGACGCGCCCGAGTTCCTCCGCGCGCTGTCCCAGCACATCACTGTGGAACTGCGTCCCTAGCGGGCCGGCCGTGCCTGCCTGGCGCTGTGCCTGCCTCGCACCGGGCTTGCCCATGTCGCCGACGGGGGCGGCCCGGGCCGGTCTCCG
>NZ_JBFAYB010000016.1:0-101104 GCF_040681075.1 Streptomyces sp. NPDC051907
GGCGCGCGCGCTGCTCCGGCACCGCCAGCGAGGGCGCGGGCGGCGACGGCGCGGCCGACCCGCCGCCGTCCTGCGACGCGGCCGAGACCACCTGGTCCGGCGTGCCGAGCCGGCCGAGGATCCGGCGCACCGACGCGGGGGTGTCGCCGCCGGTCTCGGCGCGCTGCCGGTCGATCTCGTTCCGGAGCGTCGACACGAGCCGCATCCGCGTGCCGGACGGCAGCTGGCTCTGCTGAGCCAGGTCGCCGACCCGGCTCAGATAGTCGTAGACGAGCTGGTCGCTCTCGATCCCCACCGGCGTTCCCCTGACGTTCCCTACCGGGCCGTCCGCTCTTCCCGGGCCGCCCTGCCCCCGACGGTAGCGCTCCAGGCACTACCGTGGGGCGGATGGGGACCATGCCCGAAGGAAGCATTCCGCGCACGCTCGCCGAAGCGCTGCGCGCCCGCGGCGACGAGGATCTGGCCGCGCTTCTGCGCGCCCGCCCCGATCTGCTGAACCCGGTGCCGAACGACCTGACGCAGCTCGCCACCCGGGCGGGCACCCGCGCCTCCGTCGTACGCGCCCTGGAACGGCTCGACCGGTTCTCCCTGCAGACCGCGGAAGCACTCGCCGTGGCCCCCGACCCCGCTCCGTACGGCGCCCTGCTCGCCCTCCTGACCGGCGACGACGGCGACGCGGCCATCGAGGCGGCCCTGCCGCACGCGCTCGAGGTGCTGCGCACCCAGGCCCTGGTGTGGGGCGGCGACGACCGGCTGCGGCTGGTGCGCACCGCCCGCGAACTGCTCGCCCCGTCCCCCGCCCACCCCTCGCCCACCGGCCTCGGACCGACCGTCGCCGAGGCCACCTCGGGCATGTCGCCGACCCGGCTCCAGGAGATCCTCGCGACCGCCGGGCTGGCCACCACCCATGACCCGGTCTCCGCGGTCGCGGCGCTGACCTCCCTGTTCACCGACCGGACCCGGATGGCGCAGCTGCTGGACACCGCGCCGACGGAGGCGCTGACCGTGCTGGACCGGCTGGTCTGGGGCCCGCCGTACGGCGAGGTGACCGCCAACCCGACCCCGCCGGTGCGCTGGCTGCGCGACCGCGGGCTGCTGCTGCCCGCGTCCCCGCGCACGGTCGTGCTGCCGCGCGAGGCGGCGCTGCATCTGCGCGCCGGGCGTGCGCACCGCACACCGGAGCCCACCCCGCCGCAGATCGCGCCGGCCGCGACCGCGTCGATCGCGCAGGGCCGTCCACAGGTTGTGGACAGCACGGCGGCGGGCCAGGCGTTCACCGCGCTGTCGACGATCGAGGACCTGCTCAAGGACTGGCACGAGGGCGGTCCGCCGGTGCTGCGCGCGGGCGGCCTGTCCGTGCGGGACCTCAAACGCACGGCCACGGCCCTGGACACCACGGAGCAGATGGCCGGATTCTGGCTCGAACTCGCCTACGCGGCGGGCCTGCTGGCCGCGGACGGCGAGGCGGACGAGCGGTACGCGCCGACGCCCGCGTACGACGACTGGCTGGAGCTCCCGGCGCCCGAGCGCTGGGCCGCGCTCGCCGAGGCATGGCTGGCGGCGACCCGTACGCCCGGACTGATCGGCGGCCAGGACGCCAAGGGCCGTACGCTCTCCGCCCTCGGCCCCGACCTCGACCGCGCCGCCGCGTCCGAGGTCCGCAGACGGGTCCTCGAACTCCTGTCGTCCCTCCCCGAGGGCACGGCCCCCGACCCGCAGTCGGTCCTCTCCCGCCTCCAGTGGGAACGCCCCCTGCGCGGCGGCGGCGCCCTCGCCGACCTGCGCTCCCGCATGGCGACCTGGACGCTCACCGAGGCGGAGGTCCTGGGCGTGACGGGCCGGGGAGCGCTGTCGGCGCACGGGCGGGCGCTGCTGCGCGCCGCCCAGGAGCGCGCGGAGCACGGGGCCCTGGGGGAAGGGGCGGAGCGGACCGGAGCGGGCGCGGGACCGGAGGGATCAGCCGCGGGCGCGGCATCCGCATCGGGCGCACGCTCGCGTACGGCGGCGGCATCGGACGCCGTCGTACGCGCCCTCGCCCCGCTCCTGCCCCAGCCGCTCGACCACGTCCTGCTCCAGGCCGACCTCACCGCCGTCGCCCCCGGACCGCTGGACCGGCCGCTCGCCGAGACGCTCGCCGTCCTCGCCGACGTCGAGTCCAAGGGCGGAGCGACCGTCTACCGCTTCACGCCCGGCTCCGTCAGACGCGCCCTGGACGCCGGCCAGTCGGCCTCCGACCTGCACGAGTTCCTCGCCACGCACTCCCGCACGCCCGTCCCGCAGCCGCTCAGCTACCTCATCGACGACGTCGCCCGCCGCCATGGACATCTGCGGATCGGGGCGGCGTCCGCCTACGTACGCTGCGACGACGACGCCCTCCTCGGCGAGATCCTCGCGGACAAGCGCTCCCAGGGCCTGCGGCTGCGCCGCCTCGCGCCCACCGTGCTGGCAGCCCAGGCCGACCCCGGCGCGCTGCTGGAGGGGCTGCGCGCCATGGGATACGCGCCGGCCGCCGAGTCGGCCGAGGGCGATGTGCTGATCACCCGCGCCCACGCCCGCCGCACCCCGCCGCGCACCGCGCCCGTCCCCGTGCCCGACGGGCCGCCGCTGCCCGACGGGACGCTGCTCGGCGCCGCGGTGAAGGCGATCCGCGCGGGCGACCTCGCCGCCACCGTCGTACGCAAGCCCGCCCTCGAGCCCGCCCGCAACGGCGAGCTGCCCCGCACCACCTCCGCCGAGACCCTGGCCACCGTCCAGGCCGCCGCGCTCACCGGCTCGGCCGTGTGGATCGGCTACGTCAACGCGGAGGGCGCGGCCAGCCAGCGCGTCATCGCGCCGGTGCGGGTGGAGGGCGGCTTCGTCACGGCGTACGACCACACCGCGGACGAGGTGCGCACCTACCCCCTGCACCGCATCACGGGCGTCGCGGAGCTCGCGGACGACCCGGCGTGAAGCGGCCTGAACAGGACCTGATCGGCGCGTGAGGCCGGTGATCTGCGAGCCCGGTCAGCTCGAGGCCATGCCGGCGAGCAGCATCGCGATGTAAAACCCCCAGATCAGCCCCATGAGCACCTTCGTGAAGAAGAACGCCGTCATGCAGGCGAGCACCCCCCGCCTGATCCGCATCTCGCGGCGGTTGGAGTCCCCGTCCGGCCGCCATGTGGTCGCCACGACGGCGAGCGGGATCAGATAGCCCAGGGCCCACGAGTGGTCGGTCCACATCCCCGTGGTCGTCAGGTCGACGTACGCCGCCACCAGCACCAGCGGC
The DNA here is from genome assembly GCF_040681075.1 of Streptomyces sp. NPDC051907. Taxonomy (NCBI): domain Bacteria; kingdom Bacillati; phylum Actinomycetota; class Actinomycetes; order Kitasatosporales; family Streptomycetaceae; genus Streptomyces; species Streptomyces sp. NPDC051907. The sequence goes on from NZ_JBFAYB010000016.1 coordinate 3,266, forward strand.
GTGAACACCAGCGGCACCCGCCACCACAGCGGGTCGGCGACGCCCGCCGCCGCCGGGAACCGCCGATAGGCCGCCGGGCGACGCACCGGCCGCCGCCGGGCCGCCGGGTAGGACGCCGGCGCGTACAGATGCGCCAGCCCGGCCGGCCACTCGCCCGGCGCCTGCTCCGAAAGACGGTTCCGCTGGAGGATTCCCATGCCCCCATTCCACGCCCGGGACCGCGCCCGGGGCAGGGTGCGCGTACTCACTCCCTTCGGCCCAGGTACTCAGTACGGCACACTGGAGGTTTGGCCGCACAGGTCAGACGTATCGAAAGGGCGCAGGTGTGAACGGACCCCTCATCGTCCAGAGCGACAAGACCCTCCTCCTCGAAGTGGACCACGAGCTCGCCGACGCCTGCCGTCGTGCCATCGCGCCGTTCGCCGAGCTGGAGCGCGCCCCGGAGCACATCCACACCTACCGGGTCACCCCGCTCGGCCTGTGGAACGCCCGTGCCGCCGGACATGACGCCGAGCAGGTCGTGGACGCGCTCGTGGAGTACTCCCGCTATCCGGTGCCGCACGCGCTGCTCGTCGACGTCGCCGAGACCATGGCGCGCTACGGCCGCCTCACCCTGTCCAAGCACCCCGTCCACGGGCTCGTGCTGACCACGACCGACCGGCCGGTGCTGGAGGAGATCCTCCGCTCCAAGAAGGTCCAGCCGCTGGTCGGCGCCCGTATCGACCCGGACACCGTGGCCGTGCACCCCTCCGAGCGCGGGCAGGTCAAGCAGACGCTGCTGAAGCTGGGCTGGCCGGCCGAGGACCTCGCCGGGTACGTCGACGGCGAGGCGCACCGCATCGACCTGGACGAGAACGGCTGGGCCCTTCGCCCGTACCAGAAGCAGGCCGTCGAGGGCTTCTGGCACGGCGGCTCGGGCGTCGTCGTGCTCCCCTGCGGCGCCGGCAAGACGCTCGTCGGCGCGGGCGCGATGGCGCAGGCCAAGGCCACCACGCTGATCCTGGTCACCAACACCGTCTCCGCCCGCCAGTGGAAGCACGAGCTGGTCAGACGGACGTCGCTGACCGAGGACGAGATCGGCGAGTACAGCGGCACCAAGAAGGAGATCCGCCCCGTCACCATCGCCACCTACCAGGTGCTGACGACGAAGCGGAAGGGCGTCTACCCGCACCTGGAGCTCTTCGACTCCCGGGACTGGGGGCTGGTGATCTACGACGAGGTGCATCTGCTGCCCGCGCCGGTCTTCAAGTTCACGGCCGACCTCCAGGCGCGCCGCCGGCTCGGGCTGACGGCGACGCTGGTCCGCGAGGACGGCCGGGAGTCGGACGTCTTCTCCCTCATCGGGCCCAAGCGCTTCGACGCGCCCTGGAAGGAGATCGAGGCGCAGGGCTATATCGCGCCGGCGGACTGCGTGGAGGTACGGGTCAATCTGACGGACTCGGAGCGGCTCGCGTACGCGACGGCCGAGACGGAGGAGAAGTACCGCTTCTGCGCGACGACCGCGACCAAGCGGAAGGTGACGGAGGCGCTGGTCCAGCGGTTCGCGGGGCAGCAGATCCTGGTCATCGGCCAGTACATCGATCAGCTGGACGAGCTGGGCGAGCATCTGGACGCGCCGGTCATCAAGGGCGAGACGTCGAACGCGCAGCGGGAGAAGCTCTTCGACGCGTTCCGGCAGGGCGAGATCTCGGTGCTGGTCGTGTCGAAGGTGGCGAACTTCTCGATCGACCTTCCGGAGGCGACGGTGGCCATCCAGGTCTCGGGCACCTTCGGCTCACGCCAGGAGGAGGCTCAGCGCCTGGGCCGTGTTCTGCGGCCGAAGGCGGACGGGCACCAGGCCCACTTCTACTCGGTGGTCGCGCGCGACACGATCGACCAGGACTTCGCGGCGCACCGCCAGCGGTTCCTGGCGGAGCAGGGGTACGCCTACCGGATCGTGGACGCGGACGAGCTGCTGGCGACCGACGCGGAGGAGTGACGCGGAGGAGGAGTGAGGGGCGGGGAGATCGCAGGGGCGTACGGAACCGGGGATCAGTCCGGAGCCGCGGATCAGTCCAGAACTGCGGATCAGTCCGGAGCCGCGGATCAGTGGCGGCAGACGCCCGCCTCCTCGGCGAACTCCCCGAGGACGGCGACGCTGAACACGGCGCCGGCGAAGACCTTGACCGCGCGCAGGGCGTTGCCGATGAGGTGCGGAGAGTGGGCGCCGACGCCGGTGGCCGTCGCGCCCTGGCGGGGGTGGGGGACGTGGGTGCCTGGGCCTGGGGTGAAGGTTGCAGTACTCATGTCTCCATGATGGAATTCCGCCCCCTCTGACACATCGGTCTGCGGACTGAGCTGTGAGATCACCGGTGTACGACTCCAGACAGAGTCCATCCCCTACGGGGAGGACGTACGAGAGTCCTCCCCGTGGTCCGTCGTATGGCCCACGCGCAGGCCCCGCTCCCCGCTCGCGCCCGCGGAAATCCGTTGGGCCGGGATCGGCCGCCTCGCTACAATCGCCGGTCTTGCCCGCCTCCCCTCGTGGAGCGCCGCCGTCCGGACGGAAACCGGCCGGTCGTCCGTCCCGCCCCAGATCCGCTCTGCAGCCGCCGGAGGCGACCCGTGCCCGCGCACGTCCCTGTTCCCGAGACCGACTCCCCCGACTTCCCCGCCGACGCACCCCTCGATCCGCTTGATCCGCTCGATCCGCTCGATCCGCTCGGGCGTGAGCGGGCCCATCTGTCCGCGTCGCGCGCCGCGCTGCGGGCGATGCGCGAGGACGTGCAGTCCCTCGACATCCGCGACGTCACCGCGAACTGGGTCAACGCCGCAGTCCTCGAGTCGCAGATCGAGCAGCGCATCAAGGCGCTCGCCGACCTCTCCCACACCCCGCTCTTCTTCGGCCGCCTCGACTATCTGCACACCACGCAGGAGGGCCAGCGCTTCTACATCGGGCGCCGCCACGTCCACGACGGGGACGGCGACCCCATGGTCATCGACTGGCGAGCGCCGGTCTCGCAGCCGTTCTACCGGGCGTCGCGGAAGGACCCTCAGGACGTGGGGCTGCGGCGGCGGTTCGGGTACACGGGCGGCGACCTCACGGCGTACGAGGACGAGCATCTGACCGACCCGACCGAGCGGGAGCAGACCAGCAAGCTGCTCCAGGCGGAGATCGAACGGCCGCGCGTGGGCCCGATGCGGGACATCGTCGCGACGATCCAGCCGGAGCAGGACGAGATCGTACGGTCCGGGCTGACCGGAACGGTATGCGTCCAGGGCGGCCCGGGGACCGGGAAGACGGCGGTGGGCCTGCACCGGGTGGCCTATCTGCTCTACGCGCACCGGGAGCGGCTGGCCCGCACCGGCACGCTCGTCATCGGCCCGAACCGGTCCTTCCTCCACTACATCGAGCAAGTGCTGCCCGCGCTGGGCGAGTTGGAGGTCAAGCAGGCGACGGTGGACGACCTGGTCGCGCACGTCGAGGTGCGGGGCGCGGACGCGGCGGACGCGGCGGTCGTCAAGGGCGACGCGAGGATGGCGGAGGTGCTGCGCCGGGCGGTGCGCTCGCACGTCGTCGTCCCGACGGAGCCGGTGATGGTGGTGCGGGGGTCGCGGCGCTGGCGGATTCCGGCGTACGAACTCGAGGAGATCGTCGCCGAGTTGCTCGCGCGCGACATCCGGTACGGGGCGGCCCGCGAGGCCCTTCCGCAGCGGATCGCGCACGCGGTCCTGGTCCGCATGGAGGAGGCCGGCGAGGCGCCGGACGACCGGGTGCAGGACGCGGTGGCCCGCAACCCGGCGGTGAAGGCCGCGGTGAAGGCCGTCTGGCCGGCCGTTGACCCGGCGAAGCTGGTGCTGCGGCTGCTGTCCGACGCGGAGTTCCTGGCGGCGCACGCCGAGGGCGTGCTGTCCGAGGACGAACAGCGCACGATCCTGTGGCAGAAGCCCGCGCGGAGCGTGAAGTCGGCGAAGTGGTCGGCTGCGGACGCGGTCCTGATCGACGAGGCGAACGACCTGGTGCAGCGGACGCATTCGCTGGGCCATGTCGTACTGGACGAGGCGCAGGACCTGTCGCCGATGCAGTACCGCGCGGTGGGCCGGCGCTGCTCGACGGGCTCGGCGACGGTGCTCGGAGACCTGGCGCAGGGGACGACGCCCTGGGCGACGGCGAGCTGGGCGGAGGCGCTGTCCCACCTGGGCAAGCCGGACGCGGCGGTCGAGGAGCTGACGGCGGGCTTCCGCGTCCCGCGCGAGGTGATCGCCTACGCCTCCCGCCTGCTCCCCCACATGTCCCCGGGGCTGGCCCCGGTCTCCTCGGTCCGCGAGACCCCCGGCTCCCTGGTCGTCCGCGAGGCGGCGGACCTGGACGCGGCGGCGGTGCGGGCGTGCGAGGAGGCGCTGGCCCACGAGGGCTCGACAGGCCTGATCGCGGCGGACGCGCGCGTCCCGTCCCTGCGATCGGCCCTCGAGTCGGCGGGCCTGCCCTGCCTGGCCCCCGGCGACGAGACGACCGCAGCCTCCCGCCTGACCCTGGTTCCGGCGTCCCTGGCGAAGGGCCTGGAGTACGACTACGTGGTCCTGGACGACCCGATGTCCATCGTCACCGCGGAACCAGACGAACGCACGGGCCTGCGGCGGCTGTACGTGGCGCTGACGAGGGCGGTCTCGGGCCTGACGGTGCTCCATGGAGGCGAGCTCCCGAAGCAGTTGGGGTAGCGGCGCGGGGCGCGGCCCAGCCCCGCACATTCAGCCCCGCCGGCGATTGAGGCGCGGGGTCCGGGGCAGCGCCCCGCGGGCCGCCCGCACAGGGCACGTCACCCCCGCTCCAGGGGGCTGCGCCCCCGTACGGCCTTCGGCCGTGTCCTCAATCGCCGGACGGGCTGAGTTACCCCTCAAGCTCCTTCCGCCACTCCTCCACCGCTCCCGGCCTCACCCCCGCCGACCAGCCGTCCGGCCTCGCCGCGCCGCCGATGTGGAACGCGTTCACTCCCGCCTTCCGCAGCGTCGGCAGATGGTCCAGGCGCAGGCCGCCGCCCACCAGGATCTGGGGCTCGTAGCCCGGCTCTCCCCCGCGTGCCGCTTCCCGCAGCAGGGTCGCGAGGCCCTCGTCCACGCCCGACGGCGAGCCCGCCGTGAGGTATGCGTCGAGGCCGGGCAGGTCCGCCAGCTGCTTGCGGAGCGCGTCCCTGTCCGCCGCCTGGTCGATCGCCCGGTGGAACGTCCACCGGCAGCCCTCCACCTCCGCGGTCAGCCGCTCCACCGTCACGAGGTCCGGGTTCCCCGCCTCGTCGAGGAAGCCGAGCACGAACTCCTCCGCGCCCTCCGCCCGCAGCTCCGCCGCCCTGCGGACCAGTTCGTCCACGTCCGCCGGCGAGCCCGCCGAGAAGCCGTCGGCCAGGCGCAGCATCACCCGCAGCGGGATGTCCACCGCCGCGCGGATGCGCGCGAACGTCCTCCTCGACGGCGTCAGACCGTCCGCCGCCATGTCGGTGACCAGCTCCAGCCGGTCCGCCCCTCCGGACTGCGCGGCGACCGCGTCCTCCGCGTCGAGGGCGATCACCTCCAGGAGTGCACGGTTGCTCATGAGACCCCAATCCTCGGGTGACAGGCGAAACAGGTCTAGTCCAATGTCCAGCCTAATGCGCGCGCACGGCAAAAGCAGCCACACACCCCTCCCCTTCCCCCGATCCCCCCGGACACCCCTTGCGCGAGATACCCCCCAGGGGTATACATGGATCGAGAGCTGTACCCCCAGGGGGTATCAGGTACCATGAACCTCGGGAGGAACCATGTCGCACACCGCCGAACTCTCCATCGGGGGCATGACCTGCGCCTCGTGCGCGGCTCGCATCGAGAAGAAGCTCAACCGCATGGACGGCGTCGAGGCCACCGTGAACTACGCCACCGAGAAGGCGCACGTCAGCTTCCGCGGCGAGGACGTCTCCGTACAGGACCTCATCGCCACCGTCGAGGCCACCGGCTACACCGCCGCCGAGCCACCGCCCCCGGAACCCGCGCGGGCGCCCGGCGCCGCGGAGGCCGGCGCGCCGGAGCCGGCCGACGATCTGCGCGACCTCCGCCACCGCCTCGTCACCGCCGTCGTCCTCGCCCTCCCCGTCGTCGCGATGGCGATGGTCCCCTCCCTCCAGTTCCAGTACTGGCAGTGGCTCTCCCTCACGCTCGCCGCGCCCGTCGTGACGTACGCCGGCTGGCCCTTCCACCGCGCCGCCCTCACCAACGCGCGGCACGGCGCCGCCACCATGGACACCCTGATCTCGGTCGGCACCTCCGCCGCGTTCCTGTGGTCCCTGTGGGCGCTGTTCTTCGGGACCGCCGGGATGCCCGGCATGGTCCACCCCTTCGAGCTGACCATCAGCCGCAGCGACGGCGCGGGGAACATCTACCTCGAGGCCGCCGCCGGCGTCACCGCGTTCATCCTCGCCGGGCGGTACTTCGAGGCCCGCTCCAAGCGCAAGGCCGGCGCGGCCCTCAGGGCCCTCCTCGAACTCGGTGCCAAGGAGGTCACCGTCCTGCGCGACGGGCGCGAGGCGCGCATCCCGGTCGGCGAGCTGGCCGTCGGCGACCGCTTCCTCGTACGGCCCGGCGAGAAGATCGCGACCGACGGCGCCGTGGTCGAGGGCGCCTCCGCCGTGGACGCGTCCATGCTCACCGGCGAGTCCGTGCCCGTCGAGGTCTCCGTCGGCGACGCGGTCGCCGGCGCGACCCTCAACGCCCACGGCCGCCTCGTCGTCGAGGCCACCCGCGTCGGCGCCGACACCCAGCTGGCCAGGATGGCCAAGCTGGTGGAGGACGCGCAGAACGGCAAGGCCGCCGCCCAGCGGCTCGCCGACCGGATCTCCGCCGTCTTCGTGCCGATCGTGATCGTCCTGTCGCTCGCCGCCCTCGGCGGCTGGCTGCTGGCCACGGGCGACGCGACCGCCGCGTTCACCGCCGCCGTCGCCGTGCTGATCATCGCCTGCCCCTGCGCGCTGGGCCTGGCCACCCCGACCGCCCTCATGGTCGGCACCGGACGCGGCGCCCAGCTCGGCATCCTCATCAAGGGGCCCGAGGTGCTGGAGAACACCCGCAAGGCCGACACGATCGTCCTCGACAAGACCGGCACCGTCACCACCGGCCGGATGACCCTCCTGGCCGTCCACGCCGCCGAGGGCGAGAGCGACGCCGACGTACTGCGGCTGGCCGGCGCGCTGGAGCACGCCTCCGAGCACCCCATCGCCCGCGCGGTCGCCGAGGGCGCGGCGGCGAAGGCCGGCCCGCTCCCCGCTCCCGAGGACTTCGCGAACCTCGCCGGCCTCGGCGTCCAGGGCGTCGTCGACGGCCGCGCCGTGCTCGTCGGCCGCGAGAAGCTGCTGCACGAGTGGGAGATCCGGCTGCCCGCGGAGCTGCGGCGCGCCAAGGACGAGGCGGAGGCCGCAGGCCGCACGGCCATCGCGGTCGCCTGGGACGGCGAGGCCCGTGCCGTCCTCGAGGTCGCCGACGCCGTCAAGGAGACCAGCGCCGAGGCCGTGCGCAGACTGCGCGCGCTCGGCCTCACCCCGATCCTGCTCACCGGCGACAACACGGCCGCGGCGCACGCCGTGGCCCGCGAGGTCGGCATCGACGAGGTGTACGCCGAGGTGATGCCCGAGGACAAGGTCGAGGTCGTCAAGCGCCTTCAGGCCGAGGGCCGTTCGGTGGCGATGGTCGGGGACGGCGTCAACGACGCCGCCGCCCTCGCACAGGCCGACCTCGGGCTCGCGATGGGCACGGGCACGGACGCCGCGATCGAGGCCGGCGACCTGACGCTCGTACGCGGAGACCTGCGGGCCGCCGCCGACGCGATCCGGCTCTCGCGCAGGACGCTCAGGACCATCAAGTCCAACCTCTTCTGGGCCTTCGCCTACAACGTCGCCGCACTGCCGCTCGCCGCGGCCGGCCTGCTCAGCCCGATGATCGCGGGCGCGGCCATGGCCTTCTCGTCCGTCTTCGTGGTCGGCAACTCCCTGCGGCTGCGCGGCTTCAAGGCCCTGTAGCCCCCGGGCTCTGCAGCCCACCGCGCGGGGGGGGGGGGCCCCCCCCCCCCCCCCCCCCCCCCCCCCCCCCCCCCCCCGGCGCGGGCGCCCCCCCCCCCGGCCCCCCCCCGCCCGCCTTCTCACGTCGCCCCGTGAGAGTCGCCCCATAGAGTCACCGCATTAGAGTCGCCCCATGGCCGATCTCCGCGACCGCTGGACGCAGACCCTCCTCGCCGCCCGCGACGGCGCGAGCGACCCGGACCCCCTCCCGTACGCCGAGGACCTGCTCGCCCGCTGGGCCGAGCCGCAGCGGCGCTACCACACGACCGCCCACCTCGCCGCGGTCCTCGACCACGTCGACGCCCTCGCCGAGCATGCGGCCGACCCCGAACTCGTCCGCCTCGCCGCCTGGTTCCACGACGCGGTCTACCTCCCCGACCGCTCGGAGAACGAGGAGCGCTCCGCCCGCCTCGCCGAACGCGCCCTCGCCGAGGCCGGCCTGCCCGAGGACCGCGTCGCCGAGGTCGCCCGGCTGGTCCGGCTGACCGTCGGCCACGACGCCGAGGAGCCCGACGCCAACGGCGCGGTCCTGTGCGACGCCGACCTGGCGATCCTGGCCTCGGCCCCCGACGCGTACGCCGCGTACGCGCAGGCTGTGCGCGAGGAGTACGGATTCGTCCCCGACGACCTCTTCCGCGAGGGCCGCGCGGCGGTGCTGCGCCAACTGCTGGAGCTGCCCCGGCTGTTCCGCACACCGCACGGGCAGCGCGCGTGGGAGGCCGCGGCCCGCCGGAACCTGGCGGCGGAGCTGGAGACGCTGGAGCAGGCGCCTCAGCAGAAGTAGACGATCAGCCGCACGCTGCCGTCGCCGTGCAGTCCGCCCCTACGGCGCGGGGCGGTGCTTGGGTCGGCGCAGGCCCGCCTCCGTCAGCCGGCGGACCAGCTCCTTGGAGCCGATCTCCCGCGCGCCCGCCGCCACCGCGTCCCGGTAGCGGTCCGACGGAACGTCGTAGTGGTCCCGCTCGAAGGCCCGGGGCGGGCAGCCGATCGACGCGGCGAAGGCGTGCAGCTCCTCGTACGAGACGTCGCTGACCAGGTGCGACCACATACGGCCGTGCCCCGGCCAGGTCGGCGGGTCGATGTAGAGGGTCACCGGGGCAGCCCGCCGACCCGCGCCACGATCACGCCCGCCTTCCCGCAGACCCAGTGCGGGTCCGGACCCAGCTCCGGCTCCACCTCCAGCGCGTGCGGGTCGCCCACGTCGCACACCGGGCACAGCGGCCACCGGCCGTACCGCTCCAGCAGCGCGTCCTGGACGTCCTGGGCGACCAGCCCGGCAACGTACTCCACGCCCTCCGGCCACTGCTCGACCCACCAGCGGCGGTGCGTCACCGAGTCCTCGACGAGCGACACGACCGTCGCGTCGGCCACATCGCGGGCGGCCAGGTCGGCGAGGACCAGGGCGCGGGCCGCGTGGAGGGCCTGCTCAAGGACGTGCGCGTCGTTCATGGAGCCATTGTCACCCCAGGGGCGGCAGGCGGACCGGGCACTTCGATCAATCCCATCGATGTACTTCGATCAATCCCGTCGATCGAAAGGGAGCGGCAGGGCGCGGTGCGGGGGCCGAAGGGGGTTGACGATGGGCGAATGCCGAAAATATCTTTCAAAGGTGACCTATCCAGTGAAGGAAATTTTCAGCGGTGACGCCCCACCCGCCCCCGCCGCCCTCGCGGCCAAGGTCCGGACCCTCGCGCCGTCCATGACCCGCTCCATGCAGCGGGTCGCCGAAGCCGTGGCCGAGGACCCGGCCGGCTGCGCCGCCCTGACGGTCACCGGCCTCGCCGAGCTCACCGGCACCAGCGAGGCCACCGTGGTCCGCACCGCCCGCCTCCTCGGCTACCCCGGCTACCGCGATCTGCGCCTCGCCCTCGCCGGGCTCGCCGCCCACCAGCAGTCGGGCCGGGCCCCCGCCGTCACCGCCGACATCGCCGTCGACGACCCGATCGCGGACGTCGTCGCCAAACTCGCCTACGACGAGCAGCAGACCCTCGCCGACACCGCCGCCGGCCTCGACACCGTGCAGCTCGGCGCGGCCGTGGCCGCCGCGTCGACCGCCCGCCGCATCGACGTCTACGGCGTCGGAGCGTCCTCCCTCGTCGGCATGGACCTGGCCCAGAAGCTGCTGCGCATCGGCCTGATCGCGCACGCCCACGCCGACCCCCATCTGGCCGTCACCAACGCGGTGCAGCTCCGCTCCGGCGACGTGGCGATAGCGATCACCCACTCCGGGTCCACCGGCGACGTGATCGAGCCGCTGCGGGTCGCCTTCGACCGGGGCGCCACGACGATCGCGATCACCGGCCGCCCGGACGGTCCGGTGTCGCAGTACGCCGACCATGTGCTGACCACCTCCACCGCCCGCGAGAGCGAGCTGCGCCCGGCCGCGATGTCGTCGCGGACCAGCCAGCTCCTGGTGGTGGACTGCCTGTTCATAGGAGTCGCGCAACGCACGTACGAGACGGCGGCGCCGGCGCTCGCCGCCTCGTACGAAGCGCTCGCCCACCGGCACAGCCCGCGCACCCGCTGAACGCAGAGAAGAACACAGAGAAGACACACGCAGAGCAGGAAGAGCGGCCCTCCATGACCTCCACCTCGTCGGCGTCCTCACCCTCCTCGTCCGCCTCGTCCGCCTCGTCGGCCTCGTCGACGTCCTCGCCCGCCTCCTCCGCGGCGTACGGCGAGCTCCGCGCCGAGCTGGCCGCCCTCACCACCGAGGCGTTCCGCCCCGAGCTCGCCGAGATCGACCAGCTCCCCACCCTCGAGATCGCCCGGATCATGAACGGCGAGGACCAGTCCGTCCCCTTCGCCGTCGCCGCGCAGCTGCCGTCCATCGCCGCCGCCATCGACGGCGCCGCCGAGCGGATGGCGCTGGGCGGCCGGCTGGTCTACGCGGGCGCGGGCACGGCGGGCCGGCTGGGCGTACTGGACGCGAGCGAGTGCCCGCCGACCTTCAACACCGACCCGGCCGAGGTCGTGGGCCTGATCGCGGGCGGTCCCGCCGCCATGGTCAACGCGGTCGAGGGCGCCGAGGACAGCGGCGAGCTGGCCGTCGCCGACCTGGCCGCGCTCGAGCTGACCGCCCACGACACGGTGGTCGGCGTCTCCGCCTCGGGCCGCACGCCGTACGCGATCGGCGCGGTCGAGCACGCCCGCTCCGTCGGCGCGCTCACCGTCGGCCTGTCCTGCAACGCCGACAGCGCGCTCGGCGCGGCGGCCCACCACCGCATCGAGATCGTCGTAGGACCCGAACTCATCACCGGATCGACCCGGTTGAAGGCGGGCACGGCCCAGAAGCTGGTCCTCAACATGATCTCGACGATCACGATGATCCGCCTCGGCAAGACGTACGGAAACCTGATGGTGGACGTCCGCGCCTCCAACGAGAAGCTGCGCGCCCGCTCCCGCCATATCGTCGCGCTCGCCACCGGCGCGTCGGACGAGGCGATCGAGCGGGCGCTGGCGGCGACCGAGGGCGAGGTGAAGGACGCGATCCTGACGATCCTGGCGGGCGTGGACGCGCAGACGGCCAGGGAGCTCTTGGCGAAGAACGGGGGCCACCTGCGTTCCGCACTCCAGAGCAGCCCACCCCCTTCCAGCCCCGCCGACGTTTGAGGCGCGCAACCCACGTCACCCTCGCCCCAGGGGGCTGCGCCCCCGTACGCCCTACGGGCGTGTCCTCAATCGCCGGACGGGCTGGGATTCGCCGGCGATTGAGGCGCGGTCGCTGCTACCAGTAGACGACGGTGTAGCCGCTGCCCCCGGGCGTTCCGGGCGACCCAGGCGCGCCGGTGACCACGCCCGAGACGCCGCCCTCTCCCCCGTCGCCGCCGACCACCGCGCCCGCCGGCACGCCCACCGTGCCGTCAGGGGCGGCGCCGCCTTCTCCGCCGTCGCCGCCGGAAGTGCCGTTGCCGCCGGACAGGTTCACGCCGCCGGTGGCGCAGAGACCGGTGCCGCCTACGCCGGGCACCCCGTCCGCACCGTCCACGGCGCCCCCGCCGCCTCCGCCGCCGCCCCCGGTTCCGCCGGTGGCGGTGGCCAGCAGGCCGCCGTTCGGCGCGGCCAGGGTCGTCGCGGTGCCGGCGGTGCCGGGAGTCCCGGCGGTCCCGGCAGAGCCTGCCGAGCCGGCAGGGCCGCCCGCGCCGTTGGGGCCGCCGAGCCCGATGTCCACCACGTAGCTCTGCAGGGGCGTGACCTCGAGGGCGCACCATACGAAGCCCCCGGCGCCACCGCCGCCGCCGGTGCCACCGTTGCCGTTGTTCGGGCTGCTGCCGCCGCCACCGCCGCCCCCACCGCCGCCGCCGGCGCCCCAGACCTGGACGAAGACCGAGGTGACGCCCGCCGGCGGGACGAAGGTCCCGTCCGTGGTGAACTGCCGCAGCCCGTGGGGCGCCTGGGCCGCAGTCGGCGGCGCCGCAGGCGTCGTCGGGGGCCGGGTGGACGCGGGCGCCGTCTCAGGCGCGGGCGCCGTATCGGACACGGGCTGCTGCTCCTGCGCGGGCGGCCGCGCCTGGGCGGGCTGCTGCACCGGCTGCTGCCCTTGCGCCGGCTGCTGCTCTTGGGCAGGCGGGAGTGCCTGGGCAGGCTGCTGTTCCTGCGCGGGCGGGCGCGCCTGGGCGGGCTGCTGCTCCTGCACCGGCTGCTGCTCCTGCGCCGGCGGCCGCGCCTGGACGGGCTGCTGCTGCACGGGCGGGCGCTCCTGCGTCTGCGGCCGCTCCCGCGCCGGCTTCCTCGGCCTGTCGTGCCCGTCCGCCTGCGCGGCGGGAGACAGCGCGAGGATCTGGCCGGTCAGAGCGGCCACCACGGCGACGGAGGCAAGCAGTCGGCGGGAGCGGGCCCGAGGCAGCACCGCGGTGCCGGCCGGGCTCTGGCTGTTCACGTTCATGGCTTCCTTCCCCTCGGCGCCCGCTCGGGCTGCCGAGGGTGTGCGTGGGACGGGCGCGGGGCCGGGTGGGCCCGCACGCGCACATCCCATCGCCCGAGGCGTCCGCCCGCGCGCGGGCAGGTGCGAGAAGTGATCCAGTCAGGTGAGCAGTTGAGCCGACCGGCTTATGCCGATCGGCTCATGCAGAGCGGCTTGCGTCGACCGGCTTGTGTCGACCGGCTTAGGTCGCGGTCGCCGCATGCACCGGGCTCCAGGTCGGGCCGCGCGCCGGAGGCGGAAACGCCGAAGGGCGGCGCCCACTGGGAGTGGGGCGCCGCCCTCCGTCAGGACGGTCGATCAACCAGAGGTCGATCAGAAGTCCATGTCACCGCCCGGCATGCCGCCCGGAGCGGCGGCGGACGCCTTCTCCGGCTTGTCGGCGATGACGGCCTCGGTGGTCAGGAACAGCGCCGCGATGGAGGCCGCGTTCTGCAGGGCAGAGCGGGTCACCTTCGCGGGGTCGATGATGCCCTCGGCGATCATGTCGACGTATTCACCGGTCGCGGCGTTCAGACCGTGGCCGACGGCCAGGTTGCGCACCTTCTCGACCACGACGCCGCCCTCGAGGCCGCCGTTGACGGCGATCTGCTTGAGCGGGGCCTCCAGCGCGAGCTTCACGGCGTTGGCGCCGGTCGCCTCGTCGCCGGTGAGCTCGAGCTTCTCGAAGACCGAGGAGGCCTGCAGCAGGGCCACGCCGCCACCGGCGACGATGCCCTCTTCGACGGCCGCCTTCGCGTTGCGAACGGCGTCCTCGATGCGGTGCTTGCGCTCCTTGAGCTCGACCTCGGTCGCGGCGCCGGCCTTGATGACGGCCACGCCGCCGGCCAGCTTCGCGAGGCGCTCCTGGAGCTTCTCGCGGTCGTAGTCCGAGTCGGAGTTCTCGATCTCGGCGCGGATCTGGTTGACGCGACCGGCAACCTGGTCGCTCTCGCCGGAGCCGTCGACGATGGTGGTCTCGTCCTTGGTGATGACGACCTTGCGGGCGCGGCCCAGCAGGTCCAGGCCGGCGTTCTCGAGCTTGAGGCCGACCTCCTCGGAGATGACCGTGCCGCCCGTGAGGATGGCGATGTCGTTCAGCATGGCCTTGCGGCGGTCGCCGAAGCCCGGGGCCTTGACCGCGACGGACTTGAAGGTGCCGCGGATCTTGTTGACGACCAGGGTCGACAGGGCCTCGCCCTCGACGTCCTCGGCGATGATCAGCAGCGGCTTGCCCGACTGCATGACCTTCTCCAGCAGCGGGAGCAGGTCCTTGACCGAGGAGATCTTGGAGTTGACGATCAGGATGTACGGGTCGTCGAGCGACGCCTCCATACGCTCCATGTCGGTGGCGAAGTACGCCGAGATGTAGCCCTTGTCGAAGCGCATGCCCTCGGTGAGCTCAAGCTCCAGACCGAAGGTCTGGGACTCCTCGACGGTGATGACGCCTTCCTTGCCGACCTTGTCCATGGCCTCGGCGATGAGCTCGCCGATCTGGGTGTCGGCGGCGGAGATGGAGGCGGTCGAAGCGATCTGCTCCTTGGTCTCCACGTCCTTGGCCTGCTCGAGCAGGGCGCCGGAGACGGCCTCGACGGCCTTCTCGATGCCGCGCTTGAGGGCCATCGGGTTGGCGCCGGCGGCCACGTTGCGCAGGCCCTCGCGGACGAGCGCCTGGGCGAGGACGGTGGCGGTGGTCGTACCGTCGCCGGCGACGTCGTCCGTCTTCTTGGCGACTTCCTTGACCAGCTCGGCGCCGATCTTCTCGTACGGGTCCTCGAGCTCGATCTCCTTGGCGATGGAAACACCATCGTTGGTGATCGTGGGGGCGCCCCACTTCTTCTCGAGGACGACGTTCCGGCCCTTGGGGCCAAGGGTGACCTTGACGGCGTCGGCGAGCTGGTTCATCCCGCGCTCGAGACCGCGCCGTGCCTCCTCGTCGAACGCGATGATCTTGGCCATGTGAAGTGGTCCTCCCGGACTGGGGTGGATTTCTCCGGACCGCACTGGCGCCCGCGACGGACGGCCTGCACGCCGTGTGGTTCCTTGCCCCACCCGGCCTGCGGACCTCACCTGAACGGTCCTCGTTGTCACTCTCACCTTCAGAGTGCTAACGCCAATGATTAGCACTCGCCCATGGAGAGTGCAAGCGGCTTCGACGAAGCCCCAGCGTGGGACGGGCGTTCGCCGAGCGCCCCGCGCGGCGGCGGGCCCGGACCATCGGGGGCGGCGGCGACCGCGGGCCCTCGGGGCGCCCGGGAGGAGCGGACTGTCTGCGGACGCGCGAGGGGCCCGCATCCCAGATGGAATGCGAGCCCCTCGTGCGTGAGTGCGTCGGTGGTCTGTCGCGCCGAGATCAGACGGCGAGCTTGACCATGTCCGCCTGCGGCCCCTTCTGGCCCTGCGAGATCTCGAACTCGACCCGCTGACCCTCCTCCAGGGTGCGGTAACCGTCCATCTGGATCGCGCTGTAGTGGACGAAAACATCCGCACCACCGTCGACCGCGATGAAGCCGTACCCCTTCTCCGCGTTGAACCACTTGACGGTGCCCTGAGCCATGCCTAACTCCCCTATTACTGGCCCTTGCACAGGACCGCACTTCGCGGACCCGGGTCAGACCTCACCCCATGCAACCCATCTGGCAGGAGGGGTGTGCGTCGGAACGCGTCGACCGCGGCTGAATGTATCTGCCCAACTGCCCTCTGCAACAGGTCAATCGGACGAGAATTCTGGGCGCGGCCGAAGGGAGAATTGACCTGAATTCAAGAAATTCCGGGGCAAGTCGGGCCCGGCAAATGGCGCATAAGAGGCATTTCGACCGCACACTTTGGCTGCTTCTTGTCGCGCGGCGGACGCATTCTCATATGCGTGCGGCACAAGCAGCGGAGGGGACTTCCCAACTCTACCGCGTTCAACCATGCAGAATTGCCCCCTCCGCTTCTCTTGCGGAGGGGGCAATTCTGGTAACGCTGAGTACCTGGCGAACGGTCAGCAGCCGGGGGCCCGCTCGACGGCCAGAGCAACCGGTCCGGTGCCGGAGGGTCAGCCTCCGGCACGGTGGCTGACGGTTCAGAAGCCGGCACGCTGCTGAAGAGTCAGCCTCCGGCGCGATGCTCGACGGTCAACCTCCGGCACTGTGCCGGAAGGTCAGCCTCCGGCACGGTGCTCGACGGCCGGGGCGGCCGACCCGGCACCGGAGGGCCAGCCTCCGCACGCGGCCGGACGGTTCAGCAGCCGGCACAGTGCCGGACGGTCGCCCTCAAGCCCTGTGCCGGACGGTCAGCCTCCGGCGACGGCCGGGATGATCGAGATTCCCGCGCCGTCCGGCGTCGCCGTCTCGAGGCCCTGCTCGAAGCGGACGTCGTCGTCGTTGACGTACACGTTGACGAAGCGGCGCAGCTTGCCCTGGTCGTCCAGGACGCGCGCGGCGATGCCCGTGTGGTTCTTCTCCAGGTCGGCGATGACCTCGGCGAGCGTGCCGCCCTCGGCCGCGACCTCGGACTGGCCGCCCGTGTACGTACGGAGGATGGTGGGGATGCGGACGTTGACGCTCATGGTGGTGTTCTGCCTTCCGTAGGTAGTCAGCGGGCGAGGCCGGCGTCGCGGAACGCGTCCAGGCTCGGGCGGATCGTCGCGGTCGGGCCGGTCGTCGGCGCCACCGCGTCCAGCGTCTTGAGACCGTCGCCGGTGTTGAGGACGACCGTGGTGAGCGTCGGGTCCAGCACGCCCGCCTCGATCAGCTTCTTGGTCACGCCCACGGTCACGCCGCCCGCGGTCTCCGCGAAGATGCCCTCCGTGCGGGCGAGCAGCTTGATGGCGTCGACGACCTGCTCGTCGTCGACGTCCTCGACCGCGCCGCCGGTGCGGCGGGCGATGTCCAGGACGTATGGGCCGTCGGCCGGGTTGCCGATCGCCAGCGACTTGGCGATGGTGTTCGGCTTCTGGGGGCGCACGACGTCGTGGCCGGCCTTGAAGGCGGT
Organism: Streptomyces sp. NPDC051907; assembly: GCF_040681075.1. Taxonomy (NCBI): domain Bacteria; kingdom Bacillati; phylum Actinomycetota; class Actinomycetes; order Kitasatosporales; family Streptomycetaceae; genus Streptomyces; species Streptomyces sp. NPDC051907. Next base: position 20,198 of record NZ_JBFAYB010000016.1, read on the forward strand.
GGACACCGGCGAGCAGCCCTCGGCCTGCGCGCCGAAGATCTTGTACGGCTTGTCCTCGACCAGGCCCAGCTTGATCAGCTCCTGCAGACCCTTGTCGATCTTCGTGAGCTGCGAGCCGGAGGCGATCGGGACCACGATCTGGTCGGGCAGCCGCCAGCCGAGCTGCTCGCAGATCTCGTACGCCAGCGTCTTGGAGCCCTCGCCGTAGTAGGGGCGGAGGTTGACGTTGACGAAGCCCCAGCCCTCGCCGAGCGGGTCGCCGATGAGCTCGGAGCAGAAGCGGTTGACGTCGTCGTAGTTGCCCTCGATGCCGACCAGCTCGCCGCCGTACACCGCGGCCATGACGACCTTGCCCTGCTCCAGGTCGTGCGGGATGAAGACGCAGGAGCGGAAGCCGGCCCGGGCGGCGGCGGCGCCGACCGCTCCGGCCAGGTTGCCGGTGGAGGAGCAGGACAGCGTGGTGAAGCCGAAGGCGCGGGCGGCCTCGACGGCGATGGCGACGACACGGTCCTTGAAGGAGTGCGTCGGGTTGCCGGAGTCGTCCTTGACGTACAGCCCGCCGGTGACGCCCAGCTCGCGGGCGAGGTTGTCGGCCTTGACGAGCTTGGTGAAGCCGGGGTTGATGTTCGGCTTCTCGGCCACGTCGGCGGGGACGGGCAGCAGGGGGGCGTAGCGCCAGATGTTGTCGGGTCCGGCTTCGATGCGCTTGCGCAGCGCTTCGGGGTCGCCGCTCGGCAGGTCGTACGCGACTTCGAGCGGCCCGAAACACAGGGCGCAGGCGAAGATGGGGCCGAGGTCGAACCGCTCTCCGCATTCGCGGCACGACAGTGCGGCGGCGGGACCCAGGTTCACGGGGGTGGTGGCGGTTGAGACGGTCTGCACAGCCATGTTGGCGAGGCCCTTTCTCCTCATCTTCCTCATGGCGCATTTCGCCATAAGACGGAATTGGCACCTTCCCCACCGTGACCTCGCGGTCGGCGGGAGGGTTGCCGGGGCTTCAACGGGCCGTTCCCTCTGCCCCTCTGGATGAGCGGTATTCGATTGTCAGCGCGACGACCCCGGCATGCGACGGCCGTCGGCGTTGTTCAAGACTGTAACCGAAGGCCGCGACTGTTGAGATAGTCGTCCGAACCGCGAGATGGATCACTCGGTCCGCGAGCAGAGGGAGACGGGCACGTGCTGGAAGAGGTGGAGCGCTGGCTGACCAGGCGTTCCTGGTCGGCGGCCGACCGCCCGCTCGACCGGCTGATGGCCGCCAAGCGCGGTACGACCGTCAGCGTCGTCCTGCCCGCCCTCGACGAGGAGTCGACCGTCGGGGACATCGTCACGGTGATCCGCCGCGAGCTGATGGAGAAGGTCCCGCTCGTGGACGAGCTGGTCGTGGTGGACTCCGGGTCCGGCGACCGCACGGCCGAGGTGGCCGCGGCGGCGGGCGCGCGGGTCGTGCACCGGGACGCGATCCTGCCCCGGCTGCCGGCCGTCCCCGGCAAGGGCGAGGTGCTGTGGCGGTCGCTGCTGGCCACCAGCGGCGATGTCGTGTGCTTCGTCGACGCGGACCTGCGGGACTTCTCCGCGGACTTCGTCTCCGGAATCGTGGGCCCGCTGCTGACCGACCCCGATGTGCAGTTCGTCAAGGCGATGTACGACCGGCCGCTCGGCGCCGTGGCGGGCGAGGGCGGGCGGGTGACCGAGCTGGTGGCGCGGCCGCTGCTCAATCTGCACTGGCCGCAGCTGGCGGGGTTCGTCCAGCCGCTGGGCGGCGAGTACGCGGCGCGGCGCTCGCTGCTGGAGCGGCTGCCCTTCCCGGTGGGGTACGGAGTGGAGCTCGGCCTGCTCGTCGACGCGCTGCACACCGTGGGCCTGGACGGGCTGGCGCAGGTGGACGTCGGCTCGCGCAAACACCGCCACCAGGACGGGCAGGCGCTCGGCCGGATGGCCGCCGCGATCTACCGCACGGCTCAACTGAGACTGTCGCGCGGGCACTTGGTGCGTCCGGCGCTGACGCAGTTCGAGCGGGGCGAGGACGGTTTCGTACCGCGTACGCATGCGGTGGACACGGAGGAGCGGCCGCCGATGCGCGAGATCGGTGAGTACGCGGCGCGTCGCGCGGCATAACCCGTACATAACCAATCATTTTGTCTACATTTCCCATGTATGGGCTTGAGACACCGTATGGGCGCTCCGCGCCGCATTGCCGGGCTGTCCCGGATCCTCGGGGCTCTGGCGGTCGTGACCACAGCGACGGCCGCGCTCACCGCGGCGGCCGTCCCGCACGAGGCCGCCGCCGAGGCTTCGGCTCCCTTCGAGAAACGTCTTGAGGAGCGTCTCGAGACGCGCCTCGAGACGCGCCTCGACGAGCGTTTCGAGAAGCGTTTCGAGGCCGCGCTCTACGGCGACTTCGCCACGATCGGGAACACGGTCATGGTCTGCCCGGACAGCCCGGCCGACGAGGCGGCCCGGTGCGCCCTGGCCGCCGACGGGCTCGGCGGCGACGACAACGACGCCTTCGACATGCGGCGGACCGACACCGCGGGGATGACCGAGGGCTTCGGTTCGAGCACCGGCAAGGTCACCGTCCCGCCGGGCGCGGAGATCGTCTACGCCCGGCTCTTCTGGGGCGGCAACGCCGGCGCGCACCGCGCGGCCGACGGGACCGAGCGCATGCGCTGCGACAACGGCGGGGGCGGTACGGGCGGGGTTGGCGGTACGGGAGGTGCTGGCGGCGCCGGCGCGGACGCCGTCCCCTCCCCGGGCAGGCCCCTCGACGCCGTGCCCGCGATCGGCGTGGCCGGCGGCGTGCCGGTCAAGGTCTCCCCGAAGAACCTGGTCAGGGACCCGGCGACGACCAGCGGGGCGCACTACTACACCGGCGAGGCCGACGTCACCGCCGCCTTCGACGGCCTCACCGGCTCGGGCGCGGCGATCCCCGTCGCGGTCGGCGACCTCTGGGCCGCGAACGGCCGGGGCTGCGTCGCGGGCTGGTCGCTCACCGTCGTCTACGGGTACGACGGCCCCGACGAGACGTACGCCCCCGAGCGGCGCCGCGTGTACGTGTACGGCGGCCACGCCCTCCAGCGCCCCGGCGCCCCCGCGACCACCGTGGCCGTGGACGGCTTCCGCCGGACGGGCGACAGCGCGGTCCGGGCGAGCGTGACGGCGCTGGAAGGCGACTGGAACGCTCCCGGCGACCGCTTCCGCGTCCACGGGCGCGAGATCGCCGACGACCGGGCCGACGGCGCCGCGAACTTCTTCGCCGGCGCGAGCGACGGCGCGGTCGACCCCCAGTACGTCGACAACCTCGGCGTCGACGCCAGGGCCTTCGCGCTCCCGGCTGCGACGATCCCGCCCGGCGAGACCTCCACCACGCTCTCCCTCGCCACCGAGGACGACTCCTACCTCTCCACCGCGCTCGCGCTGTCGGTCCCGGTCGCCGACCTGGAGGTCACCAAGACGGCGTCGGCGACGACGGTCGCGCCCGGCGATACCGTGACGTACACGATCACCGCGGAGAACGTGAGCGGGCGGGACTACCCCAACGCCCGGTTCGGCGACGACCTGACCGACAACCTCGACGACGCGGTCTACAACCTGGACGCGCGGGCGACGGTCGGCACGGTCTCGTACGAGGTGCCGAGGATCCGTTTCGTCGGCGACATCCCGGCGGGCCGGTCGGCGACCCTCACCTACACGGTCACGGTCGACGACCCGGTCACCGGGGACGGCCGGCTCGGCAACAGCGTCGCGGTCGACTCCCCCCGCTCGAACTGCGGCCAGGACAGCGGGGATCCCCGGTGCGGCGCGACGCCGCTGCTCGCCCCGTCGCCCTCGCCGTCGCCGTCGCCGTCGCCGACCCGAACGATCCAACTCCGCCCGGCGCCGGCGCCCCCGACCCCGACCGACGCCCCCACGCTCGCCCACACCGGCACCAAGGCGGAACGCCTCTGGCTCCTGGGCGGAGTGGCCCTCAGCCTGACGGCAGCGGGGGTGGTGGCGGTGGCGGCGTCGCGAGGTCGCCGCCAATAGGGCGCGGCCTGAGGCGCGCATTCAGCCCCGTGGGGGTCCCCCCGGACGAAGTCTGGGGGAGATTGAGGCGCGGGGTCCGGGGCAGCGCCCCGCGGGCCGCCCGCACAGGGCACGTCACCGTTGCCCCAGGGGGCTACGCCCCCGTACGGCCTTCGGCCGTGTCCTCAATCGCCGGACGGGCTGAGTTTCCCGGCGTTTGAGGCGCGGGGTCCGGGGCGGAGCCCCGCGGGCAGCCCGCACAGGGCACGTCACCGTGACAGGCTGAAAACGCTGGAATCGGCGCCTTGCGTGACGTACTCACGTTTGAACATTTACGCGACTGGCTAGGTTCGCCACATGGTCTCCGCGCCGCCCCCGCCCCCCGCCGCCCAGGTCCTCGTCGCGTCGAATCGAGGGCCCGTCTCGTACAGCCTGCGCGACGACGGCGGCCTCGACGCCCGTCGCGGCGGCGGAGGGCTGGTGTCCGGGCTCTCGGCCATCGGGGCCGAGGCCGACGCGCTGTGGGTGTGCGCCGCGCTCGGCGACGGCGACCGGGAGGCCGTGCGGCGCGGCGTCGGCGAGCCCGGCGTGCGGATGCTCGACATCGAGGAGTCCGTCCACTCCGACGCGTACAACGGCATCGCGAACTCGGTCCTGTGGTTCGTCCACCACATGCTGTACCAGACCCCGCTGGAACCCGTCTTCGACGAGGAGTTCCGGCGGCAGTGGGCGGCGTACGAGACGTACAACCGCGCCTTCGCCCAGGCCCTGGCCGACCAGGCCGCCGACGGCGCCGCCGTGCTGATCCAGGACTACCACCTCGCGCTCGCCCCCGGCATGCTCCGCGAGCTCCGGCCCGACCTGCGGATCGGCCACTTCTCGCACACGCCCTGGGCCCCCGTCGACTACTTCCGGATGCTGCCCGACGACATCGCCGAGCAGCTGCTGCGCGGACTGCTCGGCGCGGACCGCACCTGCTTCCTGACCCGCAGGTGGGCGGACGCGTTCACCGCGTGCTGTACGGAGCTGCTGGGCGCCGACTCCCTCTCCGGCACCCGGATCGGGGTGCACGGCCTCGGCGCGGACGCGGACTTCCTGCGCGAGCGCGCGCACCGGCCGGACGTGGACGAGCGGCTCGAGGCGCTCCGGGAGCAGATCGGCCCGGGCCGGAAGACGATCGTCCGGGTGGACCGCACCGAGCTGTCGAAGAACATCGTGCGCGGGCTGCTCGCCTACCGCCATCTGCTCGAGTCCCGGCCCGAGTGGCGCGAGCGGGTGGTGCACATCGCGTTCGCCTACCCGTCCCGGCAGGACCTGGCGGTCTACCGCGCGTACACCGCCGAGGTCCAGCGACTGGCCGAGGAGATCAACGCGACGTACGGGACGGCGGGCTGGACCCCGGTCGTCCTGCACGTCAAGGACGACTTCGCCCGCTCGCTCGCCGCGTACCGGCTGGCGGACGCGGCCCTCGTCAACCCCATCCGGGACGGCATGAACCTGGTCGCGAAGGAGATCCCGGTGATCTCGGAGCGCGGCTGCGCGCTGGTGCTGTCGCGGGAGGCGGGGGCGTACGAGGAGCTGGGCGAGGACGCGCTGGCGATCAATCCGTACGACGTGACCGGCACGGCGCAGGCGCTCCACGAGGCACTGACGATGCCGGACGGCGAGCGGTCGGAGCGCAGCAAGCGGCTCGCGGTCGCGGCGACCGCGCTGCCGCCGCAGCAGTGGTTCCTGGACCAGCTGCGGGCGCTGCGGGAAGGCGGCTGACGCGGCGGGTCAGCCCCCCGCGCCTGCCCAGAGGCGGACCGCTCAGAGGTGGATCGCCAGAGGTAGACCGCTCAGAAGCGGACCGCTCAGAGCTCCCTGGCGAGCGCCGCCAGGAACTCCACGACCGCCGCCGGCCCCGGCACCAGCAGATCCGCGCGGGCCGCGACCTCCTGCACCTCCGCGCTGCCGCTGCACACCAGCAGCCCCGGCACGCCGTCCGAGCGGAGCTTCTCGACGGCGGAGAAGGCGGGCAGGTCGCCCAGGTCGTCCCCCGCGTACAGAACCGCCTGGGCGTCCACCTCGCGTACGTACTCCTGAAGCGCCACGCCCTTGTCCATGCCCGGCGGGCGCAGCTCGAGGACCATGCGGCCCGGCTCCAGGATCAGGCCGTTGCGGGCGGCCAGCTCGGCCAGCGGCCCGCGCAGGGCCTCGAAGGCGGCCTGCGGGTCGGACGCGCGGCGCGTGTGGACCGCGACGGCCTGGCCCTTCTCCTCGATCCAGGTGCCGCGCCAGGCGCCGATCCGGTCGAGGAACCCGGGGAGCTCGGCGCGGGCGGCGGCGACGCCGGGGTGCGCGGCGGGGGTGCGGACGGTGCCGCTGACCGCGTCCCAGCGCTCGGCGCCGTAGTGGCCCAGGACGACGAGGTGGTCGAGGCCCGGCACGCCCGCGAAGCCGCCGTACCGCACGGCCACGCCGGCCGGGCGGCCGGTGACGACGGCGACGGAGGCGACCTTCGGCGCGAGCGCGGCGAGGGCGGGGACGGCGCCGGGGTGGGCGCGGGCCTGTTCGGGGTCGGGGACGATCTCGGCGAGGGTGCCGTCGAAGTCGAGTGCGACGACGGCCTTGTCGTGCCGCGCGAGGAGCGCGGCCAGGCCCTCACGGCCTGCGGGGGTGGACGGCGTCGGCAAGGGGTGCGCGTACGGGGAGCTGCCCATGCCCCGACCCTATCGGCGGGCTCTCCGCGCGTCTCTGACTCGGCGCAGCCGGTTGACGGTGACGGGGTCGTGGGCGAGGGCGCGCTCGTCGTCCAGGAGGGCGTTGAGGAGCTGGTAGTAGCGGACCGGGGAGATGCCGAGCTGCTCCCTGATGGCGCGTTCCTTTGCGCCGGGGCCGGGCCAGGAGCGGTGCTCCATGGCCAGTACGGCGCGGTCGCGCTCGGAGAGCGCCGGCGTCTCGGTCATACGATCCAACATATCGGCCTCCGCCGGGACGCATCCCGCATTCGGCCGAGGGAGCACCGCGACGGGGGACGCTGCCCGATGCGCCCGGGCGGCTGGGGCTGGTCGACCACCGGGCTCGGCGGCCTTGGCTGCTCGACGACCGGGGCTGGTCAGCGGCCTTGGCTGCTCTGCTCGACGACCTCGGCTGCTCGACGACCGGGGCTGATCGGCGACCGGGCCGCTCCCCGACGCGCCCGCCCGCTACTCCGCGCTCTCCGCCACCGTCGCGTCCCGGGAGATCTTGCCGAGCGTCGCGGACGGGCTGCCGCCCTTCCCCACCGCCTTGCCGATGTTCTGCTTGATGCTCTCGCTGACCGCGGCCCACGAGGTCTTGCCGACCGGCGGCAGCACGGAGGTGTCCAGCTCCTGGAGGAACTTCCTCAGATCCGCGTGCTTGGCGTCGCCCTCCATCGCCTCGGAGGCGGAGACGGTGACCGGCAGCAGGTCGTTGTGGCCGGCGAACTCCAGGACGTTCTCGTCGCTGAAGACGAAGTCCAGGAACGTGCCTATCTCCTCGCGGTGGCCGTTCTGCTTGAAGCCCATGATCCAGTCGGCGACGCCCATCGCCGCCTTGGCCTTGCCGTCGCGGCCGGGCAGCGCCACCATGCCGACGTCCACGCCGGCCTTCTCGGCGGCCTGCATCAGCGACGGGTGGCCGTTGAGCATGCCGACCTCGCCGCGGGTGAACGCGTCGAAGGCGTCCTTGCGGTTGAGCTCGGCGGGGGCGATGGGGCCGGTGAGGCCCTTGTCGACCAGGTTGTCCTTCAGCCAGTCGAAGGTGGCGACGTTCTCGGGCGAGTCGATGGAGTACTTGTCGACCGCGTCCGTGTAGCCGTCGCCGCCGCTGAGCAGCCACATCATGGTCTCGGCCTGGGCCTCCTCGGGCCCGAGCGGCAGCGCGAAGGGGAACTTCGCGTCGGTGCTCGCCTTGATCTTCGCGGCGGCGGACTGGAGGTCGTCCCAGGTCTTGGGGTCCTCGGTGACGCCGGCCTCGGCGAAGAGCTCCTTGTTGTAGAAGAGCAGCCGGGTGGAGGCGACGAACGGCAGTCCGTACTGCATGCGCTGCTGCTCGCCGGCGTCGACGAGCGGGCCGAGGAAGTTGGACTGCACCGGGATGGAGAGCAGCTGGTCGGCGGTGTAGAGCTTGTCCTGCGCCGCGTAGTCGGCGTACGCGCCGATCTGGGCGATGTCGGGGGCGTCGCCGCTCTTGACCGCCTCGGCGACCTTGCGGTCGACGTCGCTCCAGGACTCGATCTGGACCTCGACGTCGATGTCGGGGTTCTGCGCCTCGAACTCCTTGACCAGGTCGGCCCAGTACTTCTTGGTGCTCTCGTCGCCGGCGACGTCGTAGTCGGCGGCGATCAGCTTGAGGGTGACGTCGCCGGAACCGCTGGAGCTGCCACAGCTCGTGAGCACTGCCGTCATACCGAGCGCGGCGACTGCCGCGGTCAGACCAAAGAAGCGCCGCTGCAAGGCTCTTCCCCACCCTCTGCCGTTGATTGCTTTTCTGATCGTCCTCGTGGGTCCCCCGAGACGCCAAACCGAGATGAGCTGCGATTTTCTCTCATCCGGAGGCATGAGGTCTACACCAAGGTCTACACCACTCTGGTATCACTTCCGCAACGCGGGTCCAGGGGCGGTCCAGGGCGGGTCCAGGGGGAGGGCCGTACGTTACCCGACCGTATGGGGCGGGTAGGCACGGTCCTGTCCCCGCACGGCGCAACTCCCGTCGCCGACTCGCCCGCACCTGTTACCTGGTAGGAGAACGCCTCGCATGTCCCGTACCTCAGCAGAGATAGCCACCCAGCCGGCCTGCTGGCGCCGAGCGGCCGAGGCCGCGGCGTCCTTCGAGGGGCTGCCGCAGCCGGGCGAGCGGGTCGCCGTCACCGGGTGCGGTACGTCGTGGTTCATGGCGATGGCCTACGCGGCGCTGAGGGAGGCGGCGGGGCAGGGCGAGACGGACGCGTTCGCGGCCTCGGAGTTCCCCGCGGGGCGTGCGTACGACCGCGTGGTCGCCATCACGCGCTCCGGCACGACGACGGAGGTGCTGGAGCTCCTGGCGGGGCTGCGCGGCGAGGTCCCCACGCTCGCCCTGACGGCCGACCCGCGCACCCCGGTCATGGCGGCGGCGGACGCGGTAGCGGTGCTGGACTGGGCGGACGAGGAGTCGGTGGTCCAGACGCGGTTCGCGACGACGGCGCTGGCGTTCCTGCGGGCGGGACTGGGAGCCGTACCAGGCGTGAAGACGATCGCCGAGGCGGCGGTCGACGCGGAGCTGGCACTGACGGAGCCGCTGCCGGAGGCGGTCCTCGCGGCGGAGCAGTGGACGTTCCTGGGCCGGGGCTGGGCGTACGGCCTGGCCCTGGAGGCGGGGCTGAAGATGCGCGAGGCGGCGGGGGCGTGGACGGAGTCGTACCCCGCGTTGGAGTACCGCCACGGCCCGATCGCGATCACCGCCCCCGGCCGGGTGACCTGGATCTTCGGCCCGGTCCCGGAGGGCCTGGCGGCCGACGTCTCCCGCGTCGGCGGCACGCTCGAGGCGAACCACGTGGACCCCCTGGCAGACCTGATCCGCGCGCAACGCCTGGCGGTCACCCTGGCGGAGGCGAAGGGCTACGACCCGGACAGACCGAGGAACCTGACGCGCAGCGTGATCTTGGGATAGCGGGGGGCTTGTGGCGCGGGTTCACCGTGGGTGCGGGGGCTTGGGCGTGCGGGGGTGCGCGGGGCGGCCGGTCTTGTTCGGTGCGGGGCCTGAGCCTCCGGGCCCCGGACCGGCGGTCCTGTTTGGCGCGGGCACCCGGGCACGCGGGGTGCCCCAAGTCGCGGGCTCTCCATAGGTGCAGGCACCCGTGCCTCCGGGCCCCGAGCCAGCCCGTCCTGTTCCATGCGGGTGCCCGGGCACGCGGGGTCGCCCGAGCCAGCCGGTCCTGCTCGGTGCGGGTGGCGCGGTGCCCCTCCGGGCTCGACTCCTCGGGGTCGGCGGCGTACAGGCTCTTGTCCCGCGCACCCCGGTTCTGCCGCCGATCCCCTGCGGGGACGACCCTGCACGGCCCCACATGGAGCACCCCAGCGGACCAAGACCCCGCACCGCTCCAACTGCCGAAGGACACAGGGCCCATAGGCCTGAGGCACCCTCGCGGCGCGAAGCCGCCGCGAACGGGGCTTGTAGGGGCGCAGCCCCTCCATGAACCCCGGACTCGGCCCTCCGCCCCGAGCACCACCGCGGCAGCGGCGCGAGCCGCCGCCGGGGCGTGGTGCCCCAGACCCCGCTCCCCTCGGCCGAGAGCCCGGGCGCTCTCGCGGCGCGAAGCCGCCGCAGCCGAGGCTGTAGGGGCGCAGCCACTCCATGAATCCCGCCGAGGGATTCCGCCCACCACCCGAGTCCCCCGCCGCGCCAGCGGTGCGAGCCCGGCCGGGGGCAGGGGCGCAGCCCCTGAGTCCTCGAGCGACTCGGTCCTCCGCCCCGAGCACCACCGCGCCAGCGGCACGAGCCGCCGCACCCAGGTCGGGGCACCCCAGATCGAATCCACCGCCGTAGGCGTAGAGGCCCGGGCGCCCCCGCGCCCGCCGGGCAGCGCAGGGGGCGCAGCCCCCTCGCTCACCCCAATCCCCCGCGGCGCGAAGCCGCCGCCCACCGGGGGTGCGGGGCCCCGCCCCCACACCCCACCTCCCCCTTGGGGGGCTGGGGGCTTGCCCCCAGTTCAGGGAAGGGGCGGGGTGGGGGAGAACACACCCCGTTTGTATGGGGACGCAACAAATCCGTGACGCAGTGGACTAGACCTTTCCCCTCTCCACCCGCCAGACTGTCCACGTGAGACACGTCATCGCCCTCGATGTGGGCGGCACCGGAATGAAAGCCGCCCTCGTCGGGGTGGACGGGGCCCTGCTGTACGAAGCTCGGCGCGCCACCGGGCGGGAGCGGGGGGCCGATGCCGTCGTCGAGTCCATCCTCGCCTTCGCCGCCGACCTCCTCGCCCACGGCCGCCGGCGCCTCGGCCAGCGCGCCGAGGCCGCCGGCGTCGCCGTTCCCGGCATCGTCGACGCCGAGCACGGGGTCGCGGTCTACGCCGCCAACCTCGGCTGGCGCGACGTACCCCTGCGGGACCTGCTCACCGAGCGACTCGGCATCCCCGTCGCCCTCGGGCACGACGTACGGACCGGCGGGCTCGCCGAGGGGCGGATCGGGGCCGGCAAGGGGGCCGACCGGTTCCTCTTCGTTCCCCTCGGCACCGGAATCGCCGGCGCCATCGGCATCGCGGGGTCCATCGAGGCCGGCGCCCACGGCTGCGCCGGCGAGATCGGCCATATCGTCGTCCGGCCCCAGGGCGCCGAGTGCGGCTGCGGCCAGCGCGGCTGTCTGGAGACCCTCGCCTCCGCCGCCGCCGTCAGCCGCGCCTGGGCCCAGGCGAGCGGCGACCCGGACGCCGACGCCGCCGACTGCGCCAAGGCCGTCGAGTCCGGCGACGCCCGCGCCCGCGCGGTCTGGGACGAGGCCGTGAGCGCGCTCGCCGACGGCCTGGTCACCGCGCTCACCCTGCTGGACCCCCGCACTCTCATCATCGGTGGCGGTCTCGCCGAGGCAGGGGAAACCTTGTTCACACCACTGCGGGCCGCCGTCGAGGAGCGCGTCACGTTCCAGAAGGTGCCCGCCATCGTCCCCGCCGCTCTGGGAGACACCGCCGGATGCCTCGGCGCGGGCCTGCTCGCCTGGGACCTGCTCGACACCGACGCCGACACCGAGACGGACACCGACGCCGACACGGACGCCAACGCCGACAGCCACACCGACACGGAGGTAACCGCCTGATGGCCGACCGCATGGTTCTCACCGGCGCCAAGGTGGTGCTGCCCACCGGAGTCGTCGAGATGGGACGGGTGATCGTCGAGGGCGCGGAGATCGTCGGCGCCGCCCCCGCCGACGCGCCCTCCCACGACCTCGCCGGCCACTGGGTCGTCCCCGGCTTCGTCGACATCCACAACCACGGCGGCGGCGGCGCGTCCTTCACCTCCGGCAGCGCCGAGGACGTCCTCAAGGGCGTGCGGACCCACCTCGAGCACGGCGCCACCACCCTCGTCGCCTCCACCGTCACCGGCGAGATGGACTTCCTCGCCCACCGGGCCGGCTTCCTCTCCGAGCTCGTCGAGCAGGGCGACCTGGCCGGCATCCACTTCGAGGGCCCGTTCATCTCGCCGTGCCGCAAGGGCGCGCACAGCGAGGCGCTGCTCCGCGCCCCCGACCCCGCCGAGGTCCGCAAGCTCGTCGATGCCGCGCGCGGCACGGCGCGCATGATGACGCTCGCCGCCGAGCTGCCCGGCGGCATCGACTCCGTACGCCTGCTCGTCGAGCACGGCGTGGTCGCCGCGATCGGCCACACGGACGCGACGTACGAGCAGACCGTCGAGGCGATCGACGCGGGCGCCACCGTGGCCACCCATCTCTTCAACGCGATGCCCCCGCTCGGCCACCGCGCCCCCGGCCCCATCGCCGCCCTCCTGGAGGACGAGCGGGTCACCGTCGAGCTCATCAACGACGGCGTCCACCTCCACCCCGCCGCCCTGGAGCTCGCCTTCCACCGCGCGGGCGCCGGCCGCGTCGCGTTCATCACCGACGCCATGGACGCCGCCGGCTTCGGCGACGGCCGCTACCAGCTCGGCCCGCTGGCCGTGGAGGTCAGGGACGGCGTCGCCCGGCTCGCCGACGGCGATTCGATCGCCGGCTCCACGCTCACCCTGGACACCGCGTTCAAGCGCGCGACCACCGTCGACCGGCTGCCCGTCGAGGACGTCGTCCAGGCCATCTCGGCCAACCCCGCGAAGGTGCTCGGGATGTACGACCGGGTCGGCTCGCTGGAGCCCGGCAAGGACGCGGACCTGGTGGTCCTCGACGCGGACTTCGAGCTCAAGGGCGTGATGCGCAAGGGCGAATGGGTGATTGAGCCGCAAGTAGGGTGATTTCTGGGCAAGTTACGGCAAGGCGGTTGGTCGAAGGATCCATTCCGGGGTCTGGGCCAACCGCCTTCCGTTTGGCATGATCAGGACCGTACGAACGCGACCAGCACGTTTCCGGGGGGTGTCCACGGGTGATCCTCACGGTCACGCTCAACACCGCACTCGACATCACGTACACGGTCCCGGCCCTGGTCCCGCACACCGGCCACCGCGTCGGCGACGTCCGCGAACGCCCCGGCGGCAAGGGGCTGAACGTCGCCCGCGTCCTGACCGCCCTCGGGTACGAGAGCGTCGTCACCGGCTTCGTCGGCGGGCCCACCGGGGCCGTGGTCCGCGAACTGCTCGCCCCGCTCGCCCCGCACGACGCCCTCGTCCCCGTCGCCGGGGCCACCCGCCGCACCGTCGCCGTCGTCGACGCGTCGAGCGGCGACACCACCCAGCTCAACGAGCCGGGACCGACGGTCGGCCCCGAGGAGTGGGCCGCGTTCCTCGCGTCGTACGACTCCCTGGTGCGCGAGGCCGCCGCGGTCGCCCTCTGCGGCAGCCTGCCGCCCGGCGTCCACGTCGGCGCGTACGCCGAGCTGATCCGCCGGGCCCGCGCCGCCGGAGCCCCCGTGCTGCTGGACACCAGCGGCGAGCCGCTGCGCCGCGGCATCGCCGCCCGCCCCGACCTGGTCAAGCCCAACGCCGAGGAGCTCGCCCAGCTCACCGGCGGCCGCGAGCCGCTGCGCGCCGCCCGCGACGCACGCCGCCGAGGGGCGCACGCCGTGGTGGCCTCCCTCGGCGCGGAGGGCGTCATGGCGGTCACCGCGAAGGGCGTCTGGCACGCGATCCCGCCGGCCCCGGTGAAGGGCAACCCGACGGGCGCGGGCGACTCGGCGGTCGCCGGGCTGCTCTCCGGCCTGGTGGACGGGCTCTCCTGGCCCGACCGGCTCTCCCGCGCGGTGGCCCTGTCGACCGCGACCGTGCTGGCCCCGGCGGCAGGCGAGTTCGACCCCACGGCGTACGAGGACCTGCTGGAGCGCGTCACGGTGACCGAACAAGCGGTCGCGGCGTGAGAACGAGCGGCTGCGGCATGCGGACGAGCGGCCTCTGCCTGAGAACGGGCGGCCGCGGTACGAGGACGAGCTGTCGCGGCATGCGGACGAGCGGCCGCGGCCTGAGTCCGACGCCCCCGGTGCCCCCGGCGAGCCCAGCCGAGCCGCCGCGCCCAGCCGACCCGGCGGACAAGGCCCGAGATCCCCACGATCGGGCGCGCCCGCCCGGGAAGTGAGCTGGACCATGCCCCTCGTCTCCACCGGTGAACTCGTCTCGGCCGCCGCGGCCGGATCGCACGGCGTCGCCGCCTGGAGGCCGACGGCACGACCGTGGACCCCCGGAAATACCTCGCCCCGGCTCGCGAGGCGATGACCGGGACGGTGACGGAGTTCTTGAAGACGCTCGGCCAGCCGGCCGGCGCCTGACGGATTCAGGCCGCCCGAGTCAGGGCGCCCGCGCCGGGCTGGTGGTCGGGCTCACAGGCCCTCTGTGCCACCTGGCCGGGCTGTCCAGGCCGCCCGCGCCGCCCCTGCCCGGCTGCTGGTCGGGCCGACCCTGCCGGAGCTGACCCGACAGGGGCTCGGTCAGCTCTTGACCTGGCCCGGCTTCAGCGACACCTGGTCGAGGAACGCCTCGCACTGGTCGCCCTGCTCGCAGGAAATCTTCAGGTCGTTCTTGCCGGGCTTGAGGTTCACATAGGCGTAGGTGCGGGTCCAGCCCTTCTCCCAGTCGCCCTCCTTCGCCCTGGCGAAGTTCGACATGTTGATCGCGCGAGGAGTGCCGCCGTTGATGGTCAGCGTCGTCTTGGCGTCCTTGCCCGGCACGCCGTACGTGATGAACATCGTGTACTCGCCGCCCGCGGGCACGTCCACCGACCAGCTCGCCGAACCGCCGACGCCGTTGAACGACACATACGCGCCGTCAGCGCCCTTCGCGCCCTTGACGTCGGTGGCCAGCCTCGCAGGGCCGCCCAGCTGGAGCGTCGCCGCGTCCTGCGCCGGCAGGTCCTTCGGGGGCTCCTTCGAGGCGGACGGCTCGGAGCTCGGCTTCACGGTGTCCGCCGCGGTCGGGCCGCCGGACGAGCCCGGCTCGCTGGCCTTCTTGTCCTTGTCGTCGCTGGTCATCAGGGCCGCGCCGATGCCGATGACGACGACCGCGACGACCGCGATGGCGCCGATGAGCAGGCCCTTGGTGTTGGGGCCGCCGCTGCGCCCGCCGCCGCCGCTGCCGTGGCCGCCGGGCTGCGGGGTCTGACGGGTCGGCGCGCCGCCGGGGTAGGTCTCGGGGGCCGCGTAGTGCGCGGTGGGCTGCTGCGCGCCGGGCTGGCCGTAGCCCTGCTGGCCGTACGCCTGCTGCTGCGGCACCTGCTGGCCGTACTGGCGCTCGCCGACCGTGCGCACCTGGTTGTACGAGGTTCTGGGGACGCCCGGCTGCGCCGCCGGACCGGGGTAGCCGTAGCCGCGACCCTGCCCAGGCGGAGTCGCGCCCGCTGCCTGACCGTCCGCGTACAGGTAGCCGAACGGGTCGTCGTCCTCGGGCGTGCTCGCGCCGTTGTTCGCGGCCGTCATCCCTAGTCACTCCTCACCATGTCGTCAGCACATCGCCGACGCGGGCGAGCCTACCCGGTTCGGAGTAGCCAAACAGGCGGCTCCGGCCTCAGCCTGCCCTGCGGTGCACCTTGGCCCGCGAACGCTTCTCGATGTACATCCGCTGGTCGGCGGATTGCAGGACCTCCTCGACGGACATCCCGCAACTGGCCCAGCCGATGCCGAAGCTCGCCCCGACCCGTACCCCGCGACCGCCCACCCGGATGGGCAGGATGATCGCGTTCCGCAGGCGTACGGCCAGGTCGGCGGCGTCGGCCGCGCCCAGGCCGTCGGCGAGGACGACGAACTCGTCGCCGCCCAGCCGGGCGACCGTGTCGCCCTCGCGCACCCCCGTGGTGAGGCGGCGCGCGACCTCGACCAGCACGGCGTCGCCGGTCTGGTGACCGAACCGGTCGTTGATCGACTTGAATCCGTCGAGGTCGCAGAAGAGGACGGCAAGCCCCTTGGCGCCGTCGTCGACGTCTGTGTCGGGGGCCACGGTGTGGACGTGGTCGAAGGGACCGGCCGGCGCACTGTCGAATCCGTCACTGCGGAAGGCGTGCTCGCCGTCGGCGGACTCCGCGCTGTCGTACGTGTCGTAACTCTCGTACGGATCGAAGGAGCCGTAGGCCGCGGCGGTCGTGCGCGCCGAGACCGGGCGCTCGCACAGCCGGGCGCTGAGCCGGGCGCGCAGCTCGGCGCTGTTGGGCAGCCCGGTGAGCGAGTCGTGCGAGGCGCGGTGCGCGAGCTGGAGCTCGTGGCGCTTGCGCTCCTCGATGTCCTCGACGTGGGTGAGCAGGAAGCGGGGGCCGTCGGCGGTGTCGGCGACGACGGAGTTGCGCAGCGAGACCCATAGATACGTCCCGTCGCGGCGGCCCAGGCGCAGCTCGGCGCGCCCGCCCTCGGCGGACGTGCGCAGCAGCGTGCCGACGTCCTCGGGGTGGACCAGGTCGGCGAAGGAGTAGCGGCGCATCGCGGAGGCGGGGCGGCCGAGCAGCCGGCACAGCGCGTCGTTGGTGCGCAGCAGCCGCCCGTGCTGGTCGCCGCCCATCTCGGCGATGGCCATGCCGCTGGGGGCGTACTCGAAGGCCTGCCGGAAGGACTCCTCGCTGGCGCGCAGGGCCTGCTGCTCGCGCTCGAGCCGGACCAGGGCGCGCTGCATGTTGGCGCGCAGCCGGGCGTTGCTGATGGCGATGGCCGCCTGGGAGGCGTACATCTGAAGGGCCTCCTGGCCCCAGGGTCCTGGGCGGCGGCCGTTGCGCGGGCGGTCCACGGAGATCACGCCGAGCAGCTCGCGCCCGCCGCCGGAGGCGTACATGGGCGCGTAGAGACGGTCCTGCGGGTGCCACTCGTCGTCGAAGCGGGGGTCGGGGCCCTCGGTGTGCCACTGGGGGACGTCGTCCTCTATCAGGACCCAGCCCTCGGTGTGCGGGATGAAGCGGAGCTCGCCCCAGGCCTCGCCCATGGAGAGCCTGCGCTCCCAGGAGGGGCGGGAGCCGACGCGGCCGGTGATCAGGGCCTCGGCGGCGGCGCTGCCGGCGAAGGCGGCGACGACGAGGTCGCCGTCGGGGCGCACGAGGTTGACGCAGGCCAGCTCATAGCCGAGTCCGGCCACGACTCCGTCGGCGACGGTCTGCAGAGTGTCGGCCAGGCTCCGGGCGGTGTTGAGCTCGGCGACGACCTGATGCAGCTGCCGCAGGGTCGCAAGACGGACGTAGGGCTCCGACTCGGTCTCCATGCTCGCTCTCCCCGAGACCTCGACAGCAACTCCAGGGTTCTCATCGGCATTCTTGGTGCGGTATCACGGCCACTGAATCACAGCGAGCTGCCCACTCGGTACACAGGGTCAACAATTACTAGGCTCTGTGACTCAAGTCACATCAGAGGGTGGAGAGTTGCCCGATCCCTGTGGGAGCGCTCCATAGATTTGTTGAATACACATCAAAATTCCGGACCAGCTCCGTCCGCCGCCGACGGTCCTAGGACCAGGCTGGTCCCCTGGTCCGATGCCCCGGGCGGACGGCCGAGACTAGCGTTCCTCGTGTGTTGCAGACGACCCCTTCACCCGGCCCTGATCTCATCCCGCATGCTGAGGGGGTGAGCAACGAGGAGTTCCGCACCGCCATGTCCCGGCTGGCGGCGGGCGTGGTGCTGGTGACCGCGCACGACGCCGAGGACGGCCCGCGCGGCGAGGACGTCGGCATGACGGCGACGGCCTTCATGTCGGTCTCCCTGGACCCGCCGCTGGTGCTGGTGAGCCTGCGCAACGGCTCCCGCATGGACGACCTGCTCGCCGAACAGCCGCTGTGGGGCGTGTCGGTGCTCGCGGAGAGCCAGCGTCAGATCGCGGGCCGCTTCGCAATGAAGGGCCGGGTGAGCGACCGGCTGCTCTTCGCGGACGTCCCCAGCCGACGGGGCGAGACGAGCGGGGCGCTGCTGGTCGACGGAGCGCTGGCCACGCTGGAGTGCCGAACGGAGCAGCGGGTGGCGGCGGGGGACCACACCCTGGTGATCGCCCGCGTGCTCACGGTCGGGCTGCCGAGCGGGGACACGGGACCGCTGCTGTACTTCCGGGGGAAGTACCGGCACTTGGGCTGAGGGGGGCGGGGGGCGAAACGGGGTCCCCGAGCGTCAGGGCGGGCGGCCCGGCGGAGGACGCCGAGGCGGTGAGCGGGGGTGCCGAGCCGGTGTCCGAACGGCCCGGCGGGCGGGCCGGCGCGACGTCCTACGAGCAGCATGCGGCGGCGCCCGCAGTGCTCGGCCGACTGGGCGAGCGGCTCTGTCGTGAGGCCGCTGGGGCCGACGAGGGGTGCGGCACGGGGCTGAGGCACGGGACGTGCCGATGGGGCGTGATGGGACGTGCCGATGGGGTTGGCCGACGAGGGCTGCGCCCAGGAGGCGACCGACGTGACGGGACCGGGAGGGCGCTCTCGGCTGGCCGACCGCGGGCTGGCCCGGTGCGCTGCCGGGACTACCAGTCGCGAGACGAACGGCCGCGCTTCGTCTCCGAGCGCTGCTTCTTCTCCCGCAGCCGGCGCTCGTTGATCCCCCGCGGGATCCTCGTCGGGCGCCGCGGCCTCGGCGGCGGGGCCGTCGCCTCCGCCAGCAGCGCCGCCAGCCGGATCGCCGCCGTCTCGCGGTTGCGCCACTGGGAGCGGTGCTCCGAGGCCCGTACGGTGATCACCCCGTCCACCAGCCGGCTCGCCAGCCGCTCCAGCGCACGCTCCTTCCAGACCGGAGGCAGCGACTCCGTCCGCGCGAGGTCGAAGCGGAGCTCCACCTTCGAGTCGGAGGTGTTGACGTGCTGGCCGCCGGGCCCGGACGAACGGGAGAAACGCCAGTTGAGCTCGGGCTCCGGGAGGGAGACCGAGCCGCGGATGAGATAGGGGCCGGACATGCCTCCATGGTCCCGTGCCCCCGACCTTCGCGTCACCCTCTTTTCATTCGCGGCTTCCGTATGGAACCTCGCGGTCCCCTGCCGGCGTTATGACGATTGACGGTAGCTTCAGGAGCGCTCGAAGCCCGCACACTCGAACACGAAGGGGACTTCCCAATGGCAGTAAGCCTGTCCAAGGGCGGCAACGTCTCGCTCACCAAGGAGGCACCGGGCCTGACCGCCGTCACGGTCGGCCTCGGCTGGGACGTCCGCACCACCACCGGCACCGACTTCGACCTCGACGCCTCGGCGATCGGCGTGAACCCCGGCGGCAAGGTCGCCTCGGACGCCCACTTCGTCTTCTTCAACAACAAGGCGACGCCGGACCAGACCATCGTCCACACCGGTGACAACCGCACCGGCGAGGGCGGCGGCGACGACGAGCAGATCAACGTCAACCTCGCCGGTCTGCCCGCCGACGTCGACAAGATCGTCTTCCCGGTCTCGATCTACGACGCCGTCAGCCGCAGCCAGAACTTCGGCCAGGTGCGGAACGCCTACATCCGCATCATCAACCAGGCCGGCGGCGCCGAGATCGCGCGCTACGACCTGAGCGAGGACGCCGCCGTCGAGACCGCCATGGTCTTCGGCGAGCTCTACCGCAACGGCGCGGAGTGGAAGTTCCGCGCCGTCGGCCAGGGTTACGCCTCGGGCCTGGAGGGCATCGCCCGGGACTTCGGCGTCAACCTCTGAGCCGTGCGGCTCCTGTAGCCGCAGCTCTCGCTGTGAGCTCTCGCTGTGAGCTCTCGCTGTGAGCTCTCGCTGTGAGCTCTCGCTGTGACGAGGCCCCGGCCGCCGCGACGCGGAGGCCGGGGCCTCGTCGCGTCCAGCAGGGGGGCGAAGCAGGGGTGAGGGGGTCAGGGCGTGTCCGGCCTCTCGTCCCCGTACAGCCAGACGTCCCACACCTCGCTCAGATCCTCGCCCGACTTCTCCTCTACGTACTCGGTGAAGTCGGCGGTCGAGGCGTTCCCGTACCGGTGCTCGGCCGGCCAGCCCCGCAGGATCTCCCGGAAGACGTCGTCGCCGACCGCCTGCCGGATCTTGTGCAGCACCATCGCGCCCCGCCCGTACACCGGCGCGCTGGAGATGTCCGCGGCCGAGGGCGGCGCCGCGGGCGGAAACTCCCAGTTGGCCTCGTCGGCGAACGCCTCGTCGAAGCTCTCCTGCGCCGGCATGTCGTCGAAGTCCTCGGCCCAGAGCCACTCCGCGTAGGTGGCGAAGCCCTCGTTGAGCCACATGTCCCGCCAGCTCGCGGGCGACACGGAGTCGCCGTACCACTGGTGCGCGATCTCGTGCACCAGCGTCGGGAGGTCGAACTGCCCCTGCGGGAAGACCGGCCTGGTCTGCGTCTCCAGGGCGTAGCCGACGTCGCCGTCCGGCACGACGATCGCGCCGGCGGCGGAGAAGGGGTACGGACCGAAGTTCTCCGTCCCCCACTTCACGACCTCGGGGACGCGGCCCAGCAGCGCCTTGCTGTCGTCGGCGAGCTCCGGGTCGACGGCGTTGACGACGGGCAGGCCGGAGGCGGTCCGGGTGGACTTCACGTCGTACGGCCCGATGGCGAGCGTGGCCAGGTAGCTGGCCATGGGCTCCTTCGACGTCCAGACGAAGGACGTGCGGCCGCCGTCGGCGCGCTCGCTCTCCAACTCGCCGTTGGAGACGGCCTTGAGCGGCTTGGGGACGGTGACCGCGATGTCGTACGTCGCCTTGTCGGAGGGGTGGTGGTTGCCGGGGAACCAGCTCATCGAGCCGGTCGGCTCGCCGACGGCCAGCGCTCCTTCCTCGGTCGCCAGCCAGCCCTCCTTGGAGCGGTCCGCGTCGACGACGGTGCGGGGGACGCCGGAGTAGCGGACGACGGTACGGAAGGTCTCGCCCTTGTCGAGGTCGCGGCGGGGGCGGACGGTCAGCTCGTCGCCGGCCCGGTTGGCGGCGGCCTCGCGGCCCTCGACCTGTACGCCGTCGACGGTCAGCCCGTGCAGATCGAGGTTGAACGCGCTCAGATCCTGAGTGGCGCGGGCGGTGATCTCCGCGGAGCCGGTGAGGCGGCCGGTGCGGGGCTCGTAGTCGAGGGTCAGGTCGTAGTGCTCGACGTCGTAGCCGCCGTTGCCGAGCTTGCGGAAGTACGGGTCGCGCAGGCCGGCGGCCCCGGGCTCGCCTTCGACGCCCGCGCCCCCGCCCGTGCACCCCGCCGAGCTCACGAGGAGCAGCAGGGCGAGGGCGGGGGCGACGGCGCGTACGAGAGCTCGCTGGTCCACACAGTGATCCTATGCGGGGGCGGGCGGGGGCCGGGCCTGCGGTGCTTGGGCGCTGGCGCTGCGGTGCTGGGGCGCTGGCGCTGCGTGCTGGGGGCCCGGGGAGGGGGTGCCCGGCCCTCGCTGGTGAGGGGCGGGGCGGCCTCCGGTTCGGCCGCGGATCAGCCTCCAGGTCGGCCGCGGATCAGCCTCCGGTCAGGACCGCGGATCAGCGGGAGAGCGCGGCCACGCCCGCCTTCGCGAACTGCTCGTCCAGGTCGCCGCTCGGCGCGCCCGCGACGCCGATGCCCGCGATCGGGGCGCCCTTCGACTGGACCGGGACGCCGCCGCCGAGGAAGAGGGTGCCGGGGATGTCCTTCAGGTTCGGGGCCTGCTCCAGGCGCTTGACCAGCTCGGAGGTCGGGGCGTTCCAGGAGGCCGCCGTGAACGCCTTGCGCTCGGCCGACTCGTACGACTGCGGGCCCGCGCCGTCGCCGCGCAGGACGACGACGGTGTTGCCGTTGCGGTCCACCACGGCGACCGTGATCCGCTGGTTCGCCTTCTCGGCGGCGTCGAGGGTCGCCTGCGCGGCCTTCGTCGCGGCGTCCACGGTGAGGTGCGTGGACTGCTGGAGGTTGCGGTTCGCGGTGTCGGCGACGGTCGCGGTCTTCGTCTCGGCGGCGGGCGCGGAGGCGTTCGCGGAGACGGCGCCGAACGTGCCGGCGGCGAGGGCGGCGGCAGCGGTCGCGCCGATCAGGATCTTCTTCACGGTGGGCTCCTTCGAGGTGGCTGAGAGGCTCTGCGTTCGATCCTCCGGCCGCCTGCGGGCCCGTACGGTCCACGGACCGGCTGCCGTGCGCGGGCATGATGGACGACGGCCGGGTCAGCCGATCGGTTGATGCGGGCGTGGTCCCGCCGGGTCACGATGCAGGAGGAGGCGCAGCGCAGGAGGAAGGCGCAGCGCGGAGAAAAGCCCTGCCCAGGCCGCAGGAGTCTGCCCGCGGCCGCGGAGCAGCCCCGCAGGAGAAGAGCCACCCGAGAAGAGCCACCCGATGTCGCACCCACCGTCCGCGCCGGAGCCGTCGAGCCGCCCTACGGGCCCCACGGGCCCGAGGAAGCCGGCGGACCCGAGGGAGCCGGCGGACCCGATGACGCCGAGGGAGCCGGCGGACCCGATGACGCCGAGGGAGCCGTCGACGCACACAGCGCCCTCGGAGCCGTCCGCCGCGCCATCGGAGCGGCCGCCGCAGTCGCCGGAGTCGGCATCAGGGCCGTCGGGGCCGTCGGGGTCGTCGTCGGGGCCGTGGTCGGGCGCCGCGCCCCCGGCGTCCCCCGCGGTCTCGCCGCCGTCCCCCGCCCTCCCGGCACCCCCCGCGGTCTCGCCGACGCGTGCGCACCCCTCGGGCGCGACCGGCCGGTACGCCGACGCCCGATGGCTGCTGACCGTCATGAACACCGCCTTCCTCGCCCTCCTCGCCGGCTCCCTCATCCGCTACCTCCTCAAGCACCCGGAGAGCCCCCGGCTCCCCTGGGTCGTCGCGCTGAGCGTCGTGCTCGCCGTGCTCCAGCTCGCCGGCCGCCGGCTCGGCGCCCAGCGCCCGGGCCGCCGCGGCCTGCTCCACCTCGGCGCGGTCGTAGCGGTCTGGGTGGTGCTCGTCCTGCTCGCGCCGAGCTTCGCCTGGGTGGCCGTACCGCTGATCTACACCGGTCTGCGGTCCCTGCCCACCCGCGCCGCCGTCGCGCTGGTCGCCGTGCTCTGCGCGCTCGTGATGATCGCGGAGTGGCGGCTCGCGGAGGGCGTCGAGCCCAACCTGTTCCTGGTGCCGCCGACCGTCGCGGTGCTCGCCACCGCCGTCTTCATCTATATGCGCCGGCAGTCCGACCGCCTCCAGGCGCTGGTCGACGACCTGATCCGCACCCGCCGCGAACTGGCCGCCACCGAACGCCGCGAAGGCGCCCTCGCCGAGCGCCAGCGGCTCTCCATGGAGATCCACGACACCCTCGCCCAGAACCTGTCCAGCCAGCAGATGCTGCTCCAGGCGGCGGAGCGCACCTGGGACAGCGACCCGGCCGCCGCCCGCGGCCATGTCCGTACGGCCGAGTCGATCGCCGAGCGCAGCCTCGCCGAGGCGAGACGCTTCGTACACGACCTGGCCCCGGCCGAGCTGGCGGAGGGCGGCGGCCTGGCGGAGGCGCTGCGGGCGCTGGCCGCGCGGGAGTCGGCGGGCTTCCGGGTCGACGGCACGGCGGTCCCGCTGCCCCTGCGGGTGCAGTCCGCGCTGCTGCGCATCGCCCAGGGCGCGCTGGCGAACGTGCGCGAGCACGCGGCGGCGAGCGCGGCCGGGCTGACGCTGACGTACCTCGACGACCAGGTCGTCCTCGACGTCGCGGACGACGGCCGCGGCTTCGAGCCGGGCCGGGAGCGCCCCGGCGTCCGGGGACACGGACTGCCCGCGATGCGGGCGCGCGTACGCCAGCTCGGCGGCACGCTCACCGTCGAGTCCACACCCGGCGAGGGCACGGTGCTGTCCGCCGCGATCCCCTTGGAGCACGCATGACGGCGGTACGGATCCTGCTCTGCGACGACCACGCGGTCGTACGCGCCGGGCTGCTCGCCCTCCTCGGCAGCGAGCCGGACATCGACGTGGTGGGCGAGGCAGGCAGCGGCGAGGAGGCGGTCGCGATGGCCGCAAAGCTGAAGCCGGACGTGGTGCTGATGGACCTTCAGCTGGGGCCCGGCATCGACGGGGCGGAGGCCACGCGTCGCATCGCCGCCGTCCCGGACGCCGACGTCCACGTCCTGGTCCTGACGACGTACGACACGGACGCGGACGTCACCCGCGCCATCGAGGCGGGCGCGACGGGCTACCTGCTGAAGGCGGAGCGCCCGGAGGAGCTGTTCGCGGCGATCCACGCGGCGGCGCAGGGCCGTACGACGCTCTCGCCGCCGGTGGCCGGCCGTGTGATGGACCGGATGCGCGGGGCGTCCCGCCCGCCCCTGACCGAGCGGGAGCAGGACATCCTGGGCCAGCTGGCGCGCGGCCTGGGCAACCGCGAGATCGCCCGGGCGCTGTTCATCAGCGAGGCGACGGTGAAGACGCACCTGGGCCGCATCTACGCGAAGCTGGGCGTGGACACGAGGGCGGGCGCGGTCTCGGTGGCGAAGGAGCAGCGGCTCCTGCCGTGAGCGAGCGCCGACTCAGAACTCGCCGGTGTCGAGATCGAATCCGAGAGGGTCGGGCAGTGGAACGATCTTGGACAGCTTGTACGCCGTCTTCTGCTCGTAGTCCTCTCCCGCAGGCGAGGAACAGAGGACAGCCTGTCCCGACTCCCGGTCGACAAGCAGGTACAACGGGATTCCGGCTCGTGCATAGCCGCGGATCTTCTTGACACGGTCATTCCCGGCAGTCGAATCCGATGTCACTTCGGCGACCAGCAACACGGGAGACGGGTCGTGATACTCCTGCCGGTCCGCGAAACTGCCCTTCCGCGCCACCACCAGATCCGGCACGATCTTGCCGGTGATGGATGCCCCTGGCACGAAGAGTCCGATTCCCGTGTATCGAGCCAGATCCTTGCGGTGGTCGCGCACCTGCCCGCTGAGCTCAGAAACGATCTCTTCGTGCTCACCGTTGGCCGGAGGCGTCACGTGGATCTCCCCTTCGATCAATTCCACGCGCCACCCGTCGGGAGCAGCCGCACTGAATACGTCGAAGGCCTCTTCCACCGACATCGCCGGGTTCTTGTGCTCGAACACGTCGCTCTCGGCCCCGTAGTCGGGCACAGGCAGCGCCACGGCAGACCTCCTTCGCGCAGTGCGACACTGCCAGCGTATGCCGCGCACCGAGCCGCGGACCCAACTTCTTCACTCGAACGCGTGAACCATTCGTCTCCGGCGGTGCGGAGTCTGGCGAGCGGCTCCGGCCGCGAGGGGTCTGACCCGAGGCTCTGGGACGTACGCCTGCCAACCCCGCCCTCTCCCCCGCGCGGCTGAGAGGGTCTGCCGTACGGGACGAAGCCACGGCGCCCCGTCCACGGCGAGTCTGTACGGCATGACGACGACCACCGCTCGCGCCGCCGCCGAGACCGCCCCCACCGCCCCCACCACCTCCGCCGCCCGCCGCGCCGCCCACGCCATCGCCCTGTGCGCCGTCCCCTCCGGCCTGTGGCGGCTCGTCATGGCCGCCGGGCTGCCCGTCGGCTACAGCGACGAGGTGCTGCGCGAGGTGTACGGCATCCCCGGCTGGGGCATCGCGTACGTCGTCGGGCTCGCCGTCCTCCAGGAGTGCGCGGCCCTCCTCCCCCTGCTGCTGGTCAGCGAGCGCGTACGGCTGCCCCGCCCGCGAGCCGTCGCCGCGACCGCCTGGGCCCTGTCGGCGCTGGTCACCCTCTTCTGCCTGAGCCAGCTGGTGCTCGCCTTCTTCGTCGAGCCGGACCCGAACATGTCCGCCGCCGGGCACCTCGTGGTGAACATCCTCTACGCCCCGCTGCTCGCGACCGGCCCCTTGCTGGCCGTCGTCGCCCGCGCCTACGGGCGGCGGATCCGCGCCTGACATCGGCGCGTACGGGACGCGGCGGCGCGCATGACACCATCGAACCGTGCTCGACATCGGCTACTCCCTCTCCCGCCGCTTTCCCGACCCTCCGCAGACCGACTACCGGCGCGCGGACGCCCACGCCCTGCGCCACGACCTCTTCTGCGGCGACGTCTATCTCGCCGACACCAAGGAGGACCGCGAGGTCTCCACAGCCTGGGGATGGGTGCCCGTCCTCGACTTCGCCTGGGCCCTGTGCGACATCGTCGAGCAGCTCGACCGCGACCCCCTCGGCAGCAGGGCGTCCAAGCCGCAGTACGCCGAGCTGGACTTCACCGAGTCCTCGGACCGGATGCTCTTCGAGCGGCGGTTCGGCTGGGTGGACGTGGAGGCCGACTGGATGCCCGGCGACGAGCCGCCGCTCACGTTCGGCCACGACGCACTGCGCCGCGAGGTCCGTGACTTCCTGCACGACCTGATCGCCGACCTCACCGACATGCACGAGGGCCTCGCCGACAACCCGATCGTCTGGGACCTCCAGGCCCGCTTCCCGCGCATGCCCGCCCGCCGCCGCGGCCGCCGCGGATAGCCGTCCACCGAGGCAGGCGCGGATAGCCGTCCGCCGAGGCCCGGAGCCGGCCCCCGGGATCCGATGTCACAGAACAGGGCCCCCGCTCCGTCCCACCCCTGAGAGCCCATCAGAGCCACTCAAGGGAGAGACGACCATGCGCCAGCTCACCGTCATCGGCGGCGGTCTCGCCGGACTCACCGCGGCCATCACCGCCGCCGAGGCCGGCGCGCGGGTGTGCCTGCACGAAGCCCACCAGACGCTCGGCGGCCGGGCGCGCACCGGCGAGGGCCCGTACAGGACCAACGAAGGCCCCCACGCCCTCTACTCCGGCGGCCCCCACTGGACCTGGCTCAAGCAGCGCGGCCTGCTCGGCCCGCTCGCTCCCCTCCCCCCGCTCGAAGCCGCCCGCCTCCGCTTCCGCCGCGGCGGCGCGCTGCGCAGGACCCCGCCGCTCGGCCTGCTCAGGCTCTCCCGCCGCAGGGCGGAACAGACCCCGGTGGACGTCGACTTCCACACCTGGGCGAGCGCCCAGGTCGGCGAGGAGGGCGCCCGCGCCGCCGCGCACTACATGGGCGTCGCCCTCTTCCACCACGACCCCGGCTCGCTCTCCGCCGCCTTCGTCCAGGAGCGGCTGCGGCGCGCGACCGCCCTCCCGCCCGAGGCCCACTACGTCCGCGGCGGCTGGGGCCAGGTCATCGACCGGATGGCCGCGCACGCCTGGGATCTGGGCGTACGGATCGAGACCGAGTCCCGTCTCGACGCGCTGCCCGAGCGGGACGGCCCGGTGATCGTGGCGACCTCCCTCGACGCGGCCCGCCGCCTCCTCGGCGACGACACGCTGCGCTGGGAGAGCGGCCGTACGACGCTGGTCGACCTGGCGCTGCGCACCCGCAAGGGCGACCCGTTCGTGGTCTCGGACCTGGACGCCCCGGGGTGGCTGGAGCGGTTCACCGCCCAGGACCCCTCGCTCGCCCCGGCCGGGCAGCAGCTCCTCCAGGGGCAGCTGCCGGTCGCCCCCGGCCAGTCCAAGGCGGACGGCGTCGCCCACGCCGAGGCGCTGCTCGACCTCGGCTTCCCCGGCTGGCGCGAACGCACGGTCTGGCGGCGCGAGGCCCTCGCCCAGGGCCGTACGGGCGCGGTCGACCTGCCGGGGACGACGTGGCGGGACCGGCCCGCGATCGACCGAGGCGACGGGGTCTATCTGGCGGGCGACCAGGTCGCCGCTCCGGGTCTGCTCTCGGAGGTGTCGTTCAACAGCGCTCTGGAGGCGACGAGTCTGGCGCTTCTCTCGACGAGGCTTGACCTCAAGTTGGCTTGAGGTCGGAGAGTTGCCTGGACGACACCGGAGACACATTTCCAGGGGAGCCCGCCATGTCCGCCCAGCCCGCCCAGCCCGCCGTGAGCGCCCAGTCCGCCGTGACTGCCCAGCCCGCCCAGTCCGCCGTGAGCGCCCAGTCCGCCCAGCCCGCTCAGTCCGCCATGCACGCCATCCGCCTCCACGAGTTCGGCCCGGCCGAGAACCTCGCGTACGAGACGGTCGACGCCCCCGAGCCCGGCCCCGGCCAGGTCCGCATCGCGGTCGCCGCCGCCGGCGTGCACCTTCTGGACACCGCGCTGCGCGAGGGCATGCCGGGCCCCTTCCCCGCGCCCGCCGAGCTCCCCACGATCCCCGGCCGCGAGGTCGCCGGCACGGTGGACGCGCTCGGCGAGGGCACGGACGCCGACTGGCTCGGCAAGCGCGTCGTCGTCCATCTGGGCATGGTCCCCGGCGGGTACGCCGAGTTCGCCGTCGCCGACGCGGTGAAGCTCCACGAGATCCCGGCGGGCCTCGACGAGGCGGAGGCCGTCGCGATGATCGGCACGGGACGCACCACCATGGGCATCCTGCAGTTCGCCGAGCTCGGCCCGGACGACGTCGCGATCGTCCCGGCAGCCGCCGGGGGCATCGGCACGCTGCTCGTCCAGTACGCGAAGAACGCCGGGGCCGTCGTCGTCGGCCTCGCCGGCGGCCCCGCCAAGGTCGCGAGGGTCGTCGAGAACGGCGCCGACCTCGCCGTCGACTACACACTCCCCGACTGGCCCGAGCAGGTCCGCGCGTACCTCGACGGCCGGGCGGCCACCATCGTCTTCGACTCGGTCGGCGGGGACACCGCGCGCGCCGCCGTCGACCTGCTCGGCAAGGGCGGCAAGCACCTCGTCTTCGGCTGGTCCAGCGGGGGCCTGCACGAGGGCGAGGCGCTGACGTACACGCAGGAGGAGCAGGCGGAGCGGGGCATCGTCTCCGAGAGCGTGCTCGGCCCGGCGATGCTCCAGAAGGCCGGGGGCGACGTACGCAACCTGGAGCTCCGCTCGCTCGCCGAGGCGGGCGCCGGCCGGCTGCGCCCGGCGGTCCAGCGCTTTCCCCTCGCCGAGGCCGCGGCCGCGCACCGCGCCCTGGAGACCCGCGGCACGATCGGCAAGGTGGTCCTGGTCCCGTGACCGACTGACCGCCGGGCCTGGTCGCCCCGCCGATCCCGACCAACCGCCCCGCCGGGCCTGGCCGGTCTTCTGGACTCCAGAGGACCGGCCAGGGGGCTGGGACCGTTCTACAACGACCCGCCCTACGAAGACCGTCCTACGAGCCGAGCCGCCGAAGCGCGTCGTCCGTCAGCCGGTACACCGTCCACTCGTCCTGCGGCAGCGCGCCCAGCGCCTTGTAGAAGTTGATCGACGGGGTGTTCCAGTCCAGGACAGACCACTCCAGCCGCTCGTACCCGCGCTCCACGCAGATCCGCGCCAGCTCGGTCAGCAGCTCCTTGCCGTACCCGCCGCCCCGCAGCTCAGGGCGTACGTACAGGTCCTCCAGGTAGATCCCGTTCGTGCCGCGCCACGTCGAGAAGTTGAGGAACCAGAGCGAGAAGCCCGCCACCTGGCCGTCAGCCGTCTCGGCGATGTGCGCGAAGACGGAGGGCCGCTCCCCGAACAGCGCCTCGCGCAGCTGCTCCTCGGTCAGCCGGACCTCGTCCGGCGCCTTCTCGTACTCCGCGAGCTCTCGGACCATCGCGTGGATCACAGGGACATCGGCAAGCACAGCTGTACGAATCATGCGGTCAAGCCTGCCTCGCGCCCCCGAGCCGTGCCAGCAGCGACCGAGCAATGGACACCTGGTCCTCGTCGAGGGCGGTCTCCTCGTCCTCGACGTCCCACAGCGCGTTCTGCAGCACGCGGCCCAGCGTCCACGCGGCCGCCCGGTCCCTGGCCCCGTCCATGCCCAGGGCCTCTGTCATCAGGTCGAAGCGCCACAGCACCTCGGCGGGGTCGAAGCGGTTGCGGAGCGCCGGCATCAGGTCGAAGCCCGGGTCGCCCGCCAGCGGCTTGGGGTCGATGACCAGCCAGGGCTCGCGCTCGCCCGCCAGCACGTTGTCGTAGTGCAGATCCCAGTGCAGCAGCCGGTCGCCGGGCTCCCCGGCAACTTCCCGTACCGCCGCCGCGCAGTCCAGCAGCAGCCGCCGCTGCCCCGCGTCCGCGAGCGAGCGCGCCGCCCTCGGGGCCTCGTCCAGCATCTGGGCGGCGATGTCGCCGAGCCGCCGCAGGCCCGCCGGGGCCGGGGCCGCCGTCAGCCGCGCGAGCAGCCCGGCGAGGATCCGCGTCGCCTCCCGCGCGTCGGCGACGGCCGACAGATGGCGCGAGGAGTCCAGCCGCTCCAGCAGCAGCGAGCCGGTCGGAGCGTCGTGCTCCAGCAGCCGTACGACCCCGTCGCCGCCCCACGCCCGCAGCGCGAGGGGCTCGCCCTCGCTCTCCTCGTCGAGCAGCTGGAGCTTCAGCGCGGCGGGCGTCCCATCGGCCCGCCGCACCGGCAGCACCAGCGAGGCCACGCCGTGCATCGAGGGCCCGGCGAGCCGCAGCGACCACCGCTCCAGGAACTCCGCCGCCCGGCCCGGCAGCGCCTCGACGAAGGCGCGTCCGGCCTCGCCGTTGTACTCGATCTGGGTCTCCGCGAGCTCTTCGGGAATGTCGATCACGATGTCGATCACGCTTCGATCGTACGGGCGCTTCCACGGCCCGCTCCCCTGGACAGGAACCTGACCTCAGGTGTACCAACAGCCCCATGAGCACGATCAACGGCGGCATCTCCTTCTGGTACGCACAGGACGGGATACCGGCCCCCCGTGAGCCCCTGCCCGGCGACGCCACCGCGGACGTCTGCATCGTCGGCGGCGGATACACCGGCCTGTGGACGGCGTACTACCTCAAGAAGGCCGTGCCGTTCCTGAACATCACGGTCCTGGAGGCGAAGTTCTGCGGCTACGGGGCCTCCGGCCGCAACGGCGGCTGGCTCTACAACGGCATCGCGGGCCGCGACCGCTACGCCAAGCTGCACGGCCACGAGGCGGCCGTACGCCTCCAGCAGGCCATGAACGACACGGTCGCCGAGGTCGTCAACGTGGCCGCCGAGGAGAACATCGACGCCGACGTCCACCAGGGCGGCGTCCTCGAAGTCGCCTACACCCCGGCGCAGTTGGCGCGGCTCAAGGCGTTCCACGCCGTGGAGATCGCGTTCGGCGAGAAGGAGCGCGTGCTGCTCGGCGCCCGCGAGACGGCCGAGCGGGTGCGCGTCGCGGGAGCGGTCGCCTCCACCTGGACCCCGCACGGCGCCCGCCTGCACCCGGTGAAGCTGGTCAAGGGCCTGGCGGCGGCCGTCGAGGAGCTCGGCGTCACCGTCCACGAGTCGACGCCGGTCACCGAGATCAAGCCCAAGCACGCGATCACGCCGTACGGCACCGTCCGCGCCCCGTACATCCTGCGCTGCACCGAGGGCTTCACGGCGAGCCTCAAGGGCCACAAGCGCGCCTGGCTCCCGATGAACTCCTCCATGATCGCCACCGAGCCGCTGCCCGCCGAGATCTGGGAGACCATCGGCTGGGAGGGCCGAGAGACGCTCGGCGACATGGCCCACGCCTATATGTACGCCCAGCGCACGGCGGACGACCGCATCGCCCTCGGCGGCCGGGGCGTCCCCTACCGCTTCGGCTCCCGCACCGACAACGACGGCCGCACCCAGGCCGCCACCGTCGAGGCGCTCCGCGAGATCCTGGTCCGCTTCTTCCCGCGGACGGCGGGCGTGCGCATCGACCACGCCTGGTCGGGCGTCCTGGGCGTCCCCCGCGACTGGTGCGCCACGGCGACCCTGGACCGCTCCACGGGCCTGGGCTGGGCGGGCGGCTACGTGGGCTCCGGCGTGGCCACGTCCAACCTGGCGGCCCGCACCCTGCGCGACCTGATCCAGCAGGACTCGGGCCAGTCGGGCCCCACGGACCTCACGGCGCTGCCCTGGGTCAACCACAAGGTCCGCAAGTGGGAGCCGGAGCCCCTGCGCTGGCTGGGCGTGCAGACGCTGTACGCGGCCTACCGCGGGGCGGACCGCCGCGAGTCCACGGGCCATACCGCCGCCACGGACCGCGTAGCCCAGCTCGCGGACCGCGTCTCGGGCCGCCACTGAGGACGACCGCCGAGGAGTCCGGCGGAGATCCCAGAGGACGGCAGAAGAAAAACGAGGGCCCGGGACAGCGTCCCGGGCCCTCGTTTCTCTGCGGAGCCCCCTGTCGGATTCGAACCGACGACCTACGCATTACAAGCGCCAGATGTGTCCTGTCGGATAGGTTCACGAAGTGCCGCCGTATGGCGGTAGTCGCAGGTCAGCGCCCTACGGCGGCGCTTCCCGTGCCAGCCCGTGACAACCGGTACAGAGCAGTTCGGGCACGCAACGGGCACGCAATGGGCACGCGCCGGGCACCGGAAAAAGACCGATTGACCTGCGAAAACGTCGATAGCTCGACCGACACGCTACACCGGACCCACGACACACAGAAGGGGCCGCGCGGCTTGCGCCGTGCGGCCCCTTCCCCCCGTGTTTCAGCCCTATGCCGCACCCGGGTCGGGATGCGGCTGACTTCCTCGCCGTCTGCCATCCGAGGCGGGGGGAAGGGCGTTCAGGACGAGCTCCAGGGCTATGGCCCCGGTATCTGTGATGTGGCGGTCGTCGAGCAGGATGTGGCGCTCATCGGCATGAGCAGCGCCGGCGGCGGGCGCTTCGTCGTCGAGTCGGGTACGGCGGACGCGGTACAAGGTGCCTTCCCCCCTGGTGGCATGACGGAGCCAGGCAATCGAACTGACGTTCGAGAGCGGGGCTACTACACAATACCTACACAAACACCGCAGGTCACGCATTTAGGACTGGGAGTCACTGCCGCCCGTAGACACGACCCGGATGTCGCCGAGCCCGAGCGCCCTTAGCCGCTCCTTGAGAACGGGTAGATCGTCGAGGGTGGTTCCCGACTGGTAGGCAACAACGATCGTTGTTTCAGGGGTACTTGCCTGTAGCAGGTCCCCGACCCTCAGGCCGGTCCATTCCTCCGACGCCGCCGCCTGCACTTCGGCGAGCGGGCGCCCGGTGGCCGCGGCGACCGCGCCGACGAGCCAGCGCTCACGTCGGTACCCCTCGCCCTTCGCCAGTTTCGGCAGTTGATTGTGCGGGATGCGCTTGCCGGTCTCAGGGTCGACGGCGCGCTCGGAGAAGCTGCGCAGCGTCTCCCCCTTCGCCTCCAGCGCTGCGGCAACGATGTCTCGGAAGGGACATGCGGGGTCGGTGGGCGCACAGTCGGCCGCCCCATCGGCCGCTAGCTCACCTATCGGGGTGTCGTTCTCCGACACGGTTTCTCATCTCCGTTCTTGTCGCAGAACACGAACAGTCGTATCTAACCAGCGATCTCACCCTGTTGCACACCTCAGAAGTGCGTTGACGTCGGGTTTCTTCCAGACTTACGGTGGTCATGTTCGCGAACAGGAACAGACTCTAGCCGTTTTCGGCGAGGGTTCTCGCGCTCCCTGTTCGTGTTCAGCGACAGATCGGAGGGGATCTAGTGACCGTGAAGTTCATCGCCGGCCCGCCGCCGGAACGGCAGAACGTGAAGCATGCGCTGCTCGTCGAGCAGCTCAAGTCGCGCCCGGG
Source organism: Streptomyces sp. NPDC051907 (assembly GCF_040681075.1). NCBI lineage: Bacteria > Bacillati > Actinomycetota > Actinomycetes > Kitasatosporales > Streptomycetaceae > Streptomyces > Streptomyces sp. NPDC051907. Next base: position 53,524 of record NZ_JBFAYB010000016.1, read on the forward strand.
CAAGTGGGCTGAAGTCCAGCGGAAGGCCACGATCAGCCGCGCGTCTTCGGCGGCGCAGGCCATTCGTAGCGCGCAGCTCACCTCTTACGCGCCGGCTGGCACATTCCAGGCCATGGCTCGGACCGTCGTCGAGAACGGGGCCGCCCGCTACGTGGTGTACGCCCGCTACGTCGGTGCCGGCGAGCCCGCGGCGTGATCTGCGATTTCTGGGACGGCGCCACGGGTGCCTACTGCCGCACGATCGGCACCCGCCGCTACATCGTCGGCAACCGGTGCCCCGCCCATACGCCCGCCGCGCTTGCTGGCCGGCCCGAACCTCCGGGCTCGCCGATACCCGTAAGGAGACGTTCCGTTGAGCCTCGATGCGACGGATTGGGTCTGGTCCCAGTCCGACAGCCGAGGCGCCGCTCGTCTGGTGCTGCTCGCCATCGCTGATCGGGCCGACGCCGGCGGCGTCGCCTACGCCGGCACTGCCTCGCTCATCCGGCGCACCCGCGCCGCCCGCTCGACCGTCCGCAGTGCCGTCGACGCCTTGCTCGCCTCGGGGGAGCTCGCCGTCGTCAAAGGCGAGCTCGGGCCCGGGGGTGAGACGGTCTACCGCCTCCCCCAGCTCGACGTGAGGGGGGCCGGAGATCAGCCCGGGCCGGATTCCGACCCGGGCCGGACATCGGCCCCCAGGGGACCGGTGAGCGGCCCCGGGGAGGGCCGGACATCGGCCCCGGGGGGACCGGCTACCGGCCCCCAGAACAAAAGAAGCTCTCTACAAGACAAACAGCAGCAGCCGCGCGCGACGAATACCGCGGCAGCGCTGATTCCCGAACTGCGTCCGCTCGGAGCCGCTCTCGTCGCCGCCTCGATCGAAGTCCGGTGGTCGCTCGGGCTCGGCGAGCAGCGCGACGTCTATCAGCTCGTACAGGCGCACGGCGTCGAGGCCCTGGTGGGCCTCGCCGCCCGCCGCAGCAGTCCGGGCGAGGCGCCGAAGAGCGCCCGCTACTGGCTCAAGGTCTGGTCCGACCTCGATCGGCCGGTGCCGAACACGCCGCCCCGCAAACCGGCCTCGACACCGAGCTACGCCGACAACCTCGCCGCCGGCCTCGCCCTTCTCGCCCAAAAGGAGAGCCGCACATGACGCCCGAACAGATCGCCGCTCTGCTGGCATTCGCCGGAACGCTCGACTCCCGGGTGCGCCGCGCCCTCGCCGACCCGCAGCAGTCCGCCCGCACCATCTCGGAGTGGACCGCCGCCGTCGCCGACGTTCCGGCCACGATGCCGGAAGTCGGATGGGACGCCGCCCGCGCCACCCGCCGCTACTACGAGCAGCAGGGCGGGAACCGCAGCTCGCAGTACCGGCCGATCGAGCCGCACGACCTGCTCGCCGCGTGGGGGCCGCTCCGAGCCGAGCTCATGAACCGCCACACCGACCCGGTGCCCGATGTCGACCCTGACAACGTCGCCGCGTGGCGCGAGGAACTGCTCGGAACCCGAACCGCGGTTGCCCTCGGACAAACCGCCCCCGCGCAGTACCGCGCCGAGATCAACCCGGCAGGGCAGAAACGTCTCGCCGCCCTGGTGTCCGGTGTCGGCGACGGCCGCCGGCGCTATATGCCCGCGCGCGTCGCGGCCGAGCTGCGCCCGTTCCGTACGGCTCGCGCCCACCGCGAGCAGCTCGTCGCCGAGGGCATCCCGGACCCGCTCGGCGTGAGGTGCCCTTACTGCCTCGCCGCCGTCGACGAGCAGTGCCGATCGAGTTTCCGCAACCGCGGCAAGGGCAGGCGGCCGCTCTCCGGCGTCCACCCTTCGCGCGTCGATGCGCTGGTCGCTCATCTCGGGGTCGACGAGCAGGCCGAGGCCGAGCAGATCAGGCTCGCCCGGATCATGTGCCAACCGCCCGCGCCTCGAGGAGATGCCCGAGCTCGGCACACCAGCGGCGGGGGCGAGACCCGATGATCCCCGCCGCCGCCCAAGCCGTGATCGCCGCCCACCTGACCGACGAGCTCGACGTGCACCCGCACCGCGCGACCGTCATCGTCGCCGCCCTCGCCGACCGCCTGTCATTCGACGGTTGGCACAGTCCCGAACCCACCCCCGCGCTACGGGTCGCGCCAGGGGCGGGTGAGACCCCGCGCGCGAGGCGCTCCCTTTCTCGGCTGCTGCGCCGTGCCCGAACGAACGAGGGAAACACCCCATGAGCTCGTCCCTGCTCGCCCTCGCCGTCGTGCTCGCCCTCGCGCTCGGCGCGTCCCTGGCCTACACGGTCCGGATCGAGGACCGCCTCGACCGCGAGCTGCGCCGCCTCGGCCGCCGTCCCTGCCCGACCACGCGCACCGCCTGCTCGACTACCCGCCGAGCCGAGAACGGAGAGACCCCGTGAACCACAACACCCGGACCCGGTCGCGGCGTGGGCGTGCCGCCACCCGCGAGGCGGTGCGCAACCATCGACGCGACGCGCTGCGGCTGCTGCTCGCCCGCGCCAGCCGAGGCGCGCTCACCCCGGGGGACGCGACCCGACTCCGCGACCTGGCCGAGGCCGAGATCGCCGAGTGCGACACCCTCCGGCGCTCCGCCGCCGGGCAGCAGACGGCCGCGCTCCGACTGCGCCACCGGGTCGACGCCGCCGAGCAGACCATGCGCGAGATCGAGGCCGAGCGCGACCGGTACGCCGCCGAGGTCGAGGCGCTGCTCGCTGCCAAGGAGGGGAGCCGATGAGTTACGCACAGGCTGTGGGCGAGACTGTGCGCGCCCTGCGGACGATCCGGCGTCAGTGGGCCGATCTGCTGCTCGCGATCGAGACGCCGCCGGCGGCGGATCACTGGCCGCCGAGGCAACTCGCGCACACCATGCGCGAGGGCGACGACGAGCTGCTCGTCGAGGACCGAGCGCCGCTCGTGCTGCGCGAGCACCCCGCCCCGCTGAACCTGTCCGCCCTCGATGCGGGGCGGGCGGTCGAGCGGCTGCTCTTCGATCTCGCCGACACCCTCGCCGCCGCCGTCCAGCGCACCGAGCAGGGCGACCCCCGGGGGTGGCTATCCCGGGACCCGAACGCACCCGACAGCCGGCGCACCGCGGGCAGCAGACGGCACGGTCTGCACTGGGCGTCAGTGTGGGTCGAGGGACGCGTGCTCGACGAGGACACCGCCCCCGAGCACGAGCTCGACGGAGCAATCAGCGCGCCGCCGTTCGAGGTACTGCCGCTCCACCTGCTGCACGAGGCACGGCGTACCGCGCAGATCGCCGAGGGTCGGCTGCTGCGGACGCTCCGCCTCGACCAGCGCACCACGCCCGTACCCGACCGACCGTGCCCGTGGTGCGGCGGCAAGCTCACCCTGCACACCACACCGGACGGGCCACCGAGCGTGACCTGCTCGACCGGCAACGACTGCACCGCGCCCGTGCCGCTCGACAGCCGCGGTCGCCGCGTATGGGGATGGGCGGACCTCGTCGCCTTGGTCGGAGCACTCGCCGCCGCGGAAAGCATCGCAGCGTGAGGGAGTGTCTCGGGGCGGCGCCTCGCCGCCCCGAGGGCCGTTCACTTCCGCCGCCACTCGGCGCGGAGCCGCCGCGCGGCGGCGATGGCACGTACTCCCTTGTCGGAGAGTGCGGGCACTTGATCGAGGACGTACCCAGCACGAGGACACACCCACCGAGTCCAGCCACCGACGTAGCCCAACCGACCGTTGCCATACGGACCGATCCGCCTTCCATGAAGGGTGATCGATCCGGAAACGTGGCATGCTCAGACCGACCACCAGTGTTGGTGATCTAGTCGAGAGCCAGGCCCGCACGCCGTTTCTCGGTGCAATATTCGAGTCAGTGCCTCTTGGGGGTCGCGTACCGCTTCCCCGCCTAAGAGGGAGTGAGTGCCGCCCCATCACAGATCCCCGGAGATGTGTCGGATATACCGGAGTTACCGCCCAAGCGGAGTCTTCCTCGGCCCGAGCCCCGCTCGGGCTTGCGTCGTTATTGGTTCGTGACCTAATGTTGGGGGCACCTCCGGCGTGCCCAGAACTCACACGTCGGTCGAGCGCACTCCACAACCCAGTGCCCGCTCAAGCACTCTGATCGAGCTTGAGCCTCTCCCCGGACTGATCCATCTGCCACCGCCGCCCGTTGGCGTCAGTGAACGTGAGGACCGGCGGATAGTTGCCGATGCGCGTCGACACCCCCGGGGTAATGAAGAAACTGAACTTGCGTCCCGGGCCGATCACAGGCACTGGTGCCCCCACTCGTCGCGGGTTTCCGTCATCGGTGCGCCCTGGCGTGAAGTCCCATACCGCGTCAGCGTTGTACGGGTCGCACCGCACATTGACGTCGCGAATGGCCTCGTCGCTGTCATTGGCGATGGTCACTTCCCAGCAGCGATGGTTCTCGATCCCGGCGTACAACTCCTCGGGGCCGACTCGCATCACGGCCAGCATCGAGACCCGCCGCGCCTGTGCCACTGCTCGTTCGTCTGCCAGCGCGACGAGCTCGCTCTCTTGCAGCGCGAGAACCTCTGACTGCCGCTCGATGAACGCCCGTTGATCGCTCATGAACGTTATCTGCTCGTCGATGAAGGTGCGCTGCTCACCGATCTGCTGTCGCTGACTGGCCAGCGTCCAGATCGCTCCAGCCGCGGCAGCACCAGCAAATATCGCGCCGAACCACGTAGGGACGTCTCCCCAATTGATCGCCATGCGCCACACCCTACGGCGACCGGGAGATGAGCAGTCGTGGCCGAGCCGCAGCAGGCAGGATCTCGCGACTCGTCCCGCCGCCCCCGCCGGGCCAGACATCGGTAGCCTCGATCACAAAGTGACTTCGCGCATGACCTTGATCTGCCCGATAACAACTTCAGCGGCAACTGTGTAGAAGTGTGCCGTAGCGTTCGTGGGAATCAGACCTTGAGAACCAGATTGCATCGGGGCTGGTTCCATTCCGTGAATTGCTCCTCCCACCCTCACCAGCTTTGCGACATTGTCGCCGACTACGAGCCATCGCAGGTCCCTGGTCTTTTCTGCTAAGTGTCGCCCTGCCCTCTTGTTGCGATTTCCCCACTGTGGCGGCGCTACCCCAGCTTGGCTACAGGCGGCTTCGAACTCGCATGTCACCCTATATAGCGCATCGTCTACAGCCTCGATTTTGAGCGGTGGCGTGATCCAATACCCCGTGACGCCCTTCCAGCTCAGCTCCCTCTTGAGCCTCCCCAATTGAATGGGCCGCACCGCAGCTAGCGCGCGTTCCCGCTGCCGCTTCTCGTCCCGCTCCCGTGGCTCCCGGTCACGCCGTTCCTGTTCTTCCCGCTGCCGCTGCTCTTCCTGCTGACGCTGCTCTTCCAGCTGACGCTCTCGCCGCCATTCCATAGAACCAGCGAAGGCGTAGATCAATAGAGCTCCCAGAATTACCCACAATTCCATACCGTTGGGGACTTGGATAAAACTAGTGACCACACCTCCAACGGAGCTCACAATTACTGTGGCCAGAAGCCAACGACCGATTACCGATGATCTCCCCATTTCCCCCCCAGCGCCGATTTCGAACGACCGATCGAATCCGGCCGTCTTGTGACTCACTTCCTACGCTTCCCAAGGTAGAGCGATTCACATGTCGCCAGGAGGGCATGTGGCCAAATCGATCCATGACGACGACCGCGAGCAGGTTCGCCGGCTGCACGCCGAGGGCATGACTCGTAACCAAATTGCACGGACGACCGGGCGCGCCGCCGCCACCGTAAGCAAGATCGCCGGCGAACTCGGTCTTACCTTCGCTGGCGGCGCCCGCGTGGCTGCGGCGACCGAGGCGCGGCAAGCCGATGCCGCCGCGCGGCGCGAGCAGCTCGCCGACGAGGCCCTCGACGGTGCCCTCGGCCAAGTCGCCCGCACCGCCGACGCAGAGAGTGCACGGGATGCTCGCGACCACGCCACCGCCGCCCGCGCGCTCACCGAAGTGCACGCCAGGGTCGCCGAGCTCGCTCGACACAACGGCACCGGAAGCAAGGGGGCCGCCATGCTCGACCGCCTCGCCGACGCCCTGTACGGGCCGGCTGGAGGTGACACAGAGGGGGAGTGATGCCCACCCTTCCCCTCTCCGAGAAGCAACTCGGCTCGATCAGGCAGGCAACCGCCCGCATCAACACTTGGCACGGCAGCGTGAGGTCGGGCAAGACCATCGCGTCGTTGATCGCGTTCCTGCTGGCAGTGCGACGGGCGCCGGCGTCCGGGCTCATCCTGATCTGCGGGCGCAGTCTCCAGACGATCGAGCGGAACGTTCTTGAACCCCTCGCCGATCCGGCTCTGTTCGGGCCGGTCGCCGCCGAGGTGCGCCACACCCGGGGCGCGACGACGGCGGTCGTCCTCGGTCGAGTCGTCCACCTCGTGGGCGCGAGCGATGCTCGGGCCGAGGGCAGGCTGCGCGGTCTGACCGCCTCGCTCGCCTACTGCGACGAGATCACCCTCATGCCCGAGGGCTTCTTCACACAGTTGCTCGCGAGGCTCAGCGTGCCCGGGGCGCGGCTGCTCGGCACCACGAACCCCGACTCTCCGAGACACTGGTTCAAGGTCAATTACCTCGACCGGCAGGGCGAGCTCGACCTCGCGTCGTGGCACTTCCGCCTCGCCGACAATCCCTCTCTAGCCCCTGCGTACGTCGCTGCTCTGTCCGCCGAGTACTCGGGCCTCTGGCGCCGGCGGATGATCGACGGCGCATGGGTGATCGCCGAGGGCGCGGTCTTCGACATGTACGACGAGCAGCGGCACGTCGTCGCCGAGCTGCCACCGATGCGCCGGTACTGGACCGGCGTGGACTACGGAACCGTGAACCCGTTCGCCGCGCTGACCCTCGGGCTCGGCGACGACGGCCGGCTCTACGTCACGAGCGAGTGGCGGCACGACTCCCGAGCGAAGCATCGGCAGTTGACCGACGCGCAGTACAGCCGCGCCGTGCGCGAGTGGCTCGACGAGCTCGACGTCGAGCCCGAGTGGACGTTCGTCGACCCGTCGGCGTCGTCCTTCTCCACGCAGTTGTGGGCGGACGGACACCCCGGGGTCACTCGGGCCAGGAACGACGTGATCGACGGAATCCGTTCGGTCGCGTCCGCGCTCGACGCCGACCTGCTGCTCATCCATGAGTCGTGCGAGGGGCTGCTCGCAGAGCTCCCCGAGTACGTGTGGTCGGACGAAGCGGCCGCGCGCGGCGAGGACCGACCGGTGAAGCTCAACGATCACTCGGTCGACGCACTGCGCTACGTCGTCCACTCCACCGCGCACGAGTGGCGCGGGCTGCTGGCCTCCGCCGCCTGAACCTGCCTCCTCTCTCCTGCCCCGAGTGCGGCCGCGCCCGGGGCCTGATGTGTCGAGGGGGTGATCGCGTGCCCTCTGCGCTGACCGACCGGTTCCTCGCGAAGATCGTCGACGGTCCCCTCGGCTGCTGGGACTGGACGGGGCACGTCAAGCCCAACGGGTACGGGCAGTTCAAGGTGAACGGCCGACCGCAGTACGCCCACCGGGTCGCCTACACGCTGACGCGCGGGAAGATCCCCGACGGGCTCGTGATCGACCACCTGTGCCGACGGCGGCACTGCGTGAACCCCGACCACCTCGAACCCGTGCTCATCCGAATCAACATCCTGCGCGGGGTGAGCCCCGCAGCGCGCCGTGCCCGGCAGACGCACTGCCTCCGGGGCCACGAGTTCGACACGGCGACGACGTACGTCGCCCCGAACGGCACCCGGCACTGCCGACGCTGCTCGGCGGCGCGCGCCCGGACGAGACGACGGCGGGGGGTGCACTGTGCCCCTGCCCGATAACGGCGTCGCCTGGCCGCCGCCCCAGCTCGCCCGGCACTACGCCGAGATCAAGGTCGACGACGCCTGGTACTCCGGTGATCACGGCAAGCTCGCCGCCGTCTACCGCGACAACCCCGTGCGCCGCGACGGTCGCCGCCGCCTGTGGGGGCGCGACCGGCAGCAGCGCCCCAACGTCCGCGATCAGCGGCTGCACATCCCCCTGCCCGGCGACATCGCCGGCGCGAGCGCCGATCTCCTGTTCAGCGAGCCGCCCGAGCTGACCGTGACGGACACCGCCACGCAGGACCGGCTCGACGAGCTCGCCGAGTCCGACGGCATCGCGAACACGCTGCTCGAAGCCGCCGAGGTCGCCGCCGCGCTCGGCTCCGTGTACCTGCGCGTCACGTGGGATCGGTCCCTTGCCGACCGGCCCCTGCTGACCAGCGTCCACCCCGACGCCGCCGTGCCCGAATTCCGGTGGGGCCGCCTCGCCGCCGTCACCTTCTGGCGCGAGCTCACCTCGACCACGGCTGTCGTGTGGCGACACCTCGAACGACACGAGCCGGGCCGCATCCTGCACGGGCTCTACCAGGGTTCGGCCGACTCCCTCGGCGTCCGGGTTCCGCTGACCGAGCACACCGAGGTCGCCGCCCTGGCCGTATCCCTCGGCCCGGACGGCGACGCGATCGAGACGGGGATCGAGCAGCTCACCGCCGCCTACTGCCCCAACATCCGGCCCAACCGCCGCAACCGCGGTTCGGTGTTCGGCCGCTCGGACTACGCCGCCCCGATCTATGACCTGTTTGACGCGCTCGACACGACATGGACCTCGTGGATTCGCGACCTGCGCCTCGCCCGCGCGCGGCTCCTCGTGCCCGACGGTTACCTGCGCGACCACGGCCCCGGACAGGGCACGAGCTTCGACGACGACCGGGAGATCTGGCAGCTCCTGAACATCCCGCCGACCGAGCAGGGCGGGAATCAGATCACCCTCTCGCAGTTCGCGATCAGAGTCGACGAGCACGATCGGACCGCGAACGCGATCACCCGGCAGGCCGTGCAGAGCGCCGGCTACTCGGTGCAGACGTTCGGCCTCGGCGACCAGGGCGCGGCTGTGACTGCGACCGAGGTCAAGGCGCGCGAGCGCCGGTCCATGACCACGCGCGGAAAGAAGGTCCGTTATCTGTCGCCGCCTGTCACCGACATGCTGCTCGTGATGCTGCTGCTCGACCGGCAGTTCTTCACCCCGTGGATCGTGCCCGCTCGGCCGACGGTGTCGTTCGGCGACTCAGTCACCGAGGACACGTCCTCGCTTGCCCAGACCCTGACTCTCCTTCAGCAGGCGCAAGCGGTCTCAACCGAAACAAAGGTTCGGATGCTGCACCCCGAGTGGGATGCCGTCGACGTGCAGGCCGAGGTCGACCGCATCAACATCGAGTCGGGCGCAATATTGCCCGACCCGATGCAGAGCGGGCAGCTTTCCTAGCTGACCGGCCACCCGCAGCGCCACCTCGTAAACGAGGGGTCATCACGGCAGCGTCGGCCAAGGCCCACCGATCGCGGTCGGGGCAAGCCTTGTTGAGCCAGGCGTCATCGAATGATGGCGACTACCCCTTATGCCCGTTGATTTACTCCAACATTACAAGCGAATTTTCCTCAGCGTTCAATTTGAGGCCTCTTGACGAGGTTGCCGTATTTCGTCCAAAGAACAGCCTTTACGCCACACTTCTCCTCGATTTGCGGATCGATGTGATTCATGATGTCGGCAGCCGCCTTTGGGTACCGCTCAATACTCTCCCCGTAGTTCTGGTACTGCTCACCACAGGGAACCGTTTCATGCGTTTCCGACACATTCCCCCATACGGTGGCGGAAATATCGCACCCTCCTACAACCAGTGCGGCGAGAAGGGTCGCCTTTACCATAGGATCACTCAGCCAAGAGGCCACGTGTCACCGACTTCACGGCGGGCCGCGGCAACGCGACGAGCGGCGCTGTAAGCTCCAGAGCGGATCAGAGAAGACTCGACGTACCTCAATGCTGCGATATCGCGCCGCACAGCGTCACCTTTGCGCCCATCGCGAGACCGAATAGCTGCCGCGAGATCCAGCGCCAGGTTCTCCATCTGAGAAACAATCTTTCCCCTTCTGTGGAGCCCCGCCACAATGAAACCAGTCAACGCGATCAGATAAATGGTGCCGATGTCAAATAGAATTTGCACGAGCGCACCATTCGCTTCGCCATTTGCATACTCAAACAAGGACAAGGCGGCCATGAACCCTGCAAAGAGGCCGGCTCCTGCATAGAAGGCAATTGGCGGCGGCTGCGGAAGTTCCCTAATGAGCGAGTCAATGTCAACGCTTGACCTATCCACGCCAGTCAGGTTAACCCCTTTTGCGTGCGTCAACTTCCGCGCCATGCTCGGGGCAGCCAATTCATGCATTCGGCCGCAAGACGTGGTCGAACATGCCGCAGCGGGATTACATCGCTCGTAGTGGCCATGATCGGCTTAGGTGCGGCTAGAACCAATTCGCTGATGGGCGCCGTCGGCAGCTCGGTAATGACCGTCTCGTCAGCGACCGGACGAAGTCCTTGGGCGCCTGCTCCACTACGGCCATGAGCCGCAGTCGGAAGGCGTACACCCAAGCTATTGCCTGCGCAGAGACGAGACCTGCCGCATGACAACGGGTTCGTCCTCGTCGACGGTGGACTCGCCGACGTACCTGTGTATCCGAGTGCCCGGTGCCCCCGCCGACGTACCCGCCAGTGATGGTAGGTGCAGCACGCTGCGTGGCGCTGCCCGCGCCTTCCTGGTGCTGGGCTTGACCTGCGCAGGCCAGGTCTGGCAGTTCATGCCGACCCGCGTTTGGGGGTGCCATGCCGGTCAACCCCGCCGTGGCGGAGGATCTCTCAGCCACCGTCCGTGACCTTTACGCGGACGCCGAGCAGCGGCTGCTCTCGCTCGTCGCGCGGCAGCTCACCGACGGGTTCGAGGCACCCGGTTGGGCAGTCGCGAAGCTCGCCGCGATCCAGCCGCTGCGGCGCGCAGCGCAGGGCGTCGTCGACGTCCTCGCGACCGCGATGCAACTGGAGGTGTTCTCGGCGGTCACCGAGGCGTACGACATCGGGGCGCGGGCCGGCCTCGCCGAGCTCGGCGCGCTTTCCGACGCCGATGCTCGACTGGTCGCCGACAGCACCCCGAACACTCAGGCCGTTGACCGGCTCGCCGCCGAGACCGTCGAACTTGTCACCGAGACCCATCGGGGCATTCTGCGCGGCGTGCTGGACGCCTTCCGGACGGTCATCGCCGCAGTGTCGGCGACGCCGCTGCTCGGTATCGACACCCGCCGGCAAGCAGCGCAGCGCGCCATGCAGCAGTTCGCCGACCGGGGGTTGCGGTCGTTCGTCGACCGGCGCGGCCGGTCGTGGCAGATGACGAGCTATGCCGAGATGGCTGTACGGACCGCCGTTGGGCGTGCCGCGGTCGCGGCGCATGGCGACCGATTGCGTGCCGCCGGAATCAGCCTGGTGATCGTCTCCAATGCCCCTCATAACTGCGAGCTCTGCGCCCCGTACGAGGGCAAGGTGCTTGCGCTCGACGGGCCGGACGGCGCGCGGACGATCGAGGTCGAGCACGCCATCGACGACGACCGCATCGTGCGGGTACGCGTCGCCGGATCGCTCGACGAAGCGAGGCAGGCCGGTCTCCAGCACCCCAACTGCCGCCACTCGACGAGTGCCTACCTGCCCGGCGTCACCCGCGCTCCGGTCGAGCATTCCGAGGATCCCGACGGGTACGCCGCATCCCAGCGGCAGCGCGCGATCGAGCGGGCCATACGCAAATGGAAGAACCGCGGTTCGGCCGCGATGACCCCCGAGGCCAAGAGAGCGGCCGAGGCCCGGGTGCGGCAGTACCAAGCCAAGATGCGCGAGCACCTGGCGGTGCATCCCGAGCTCATCCGCCGACGCGAGCGCGAGCAGCCCGGGGCCGGAAACCTCCCGAGCACCGCGCCGCTGCCGCCGGCCGATGCGGTCGAGGCCGCCCGAGTTCGGGCGGGCGACGTGCGCACCCTGCCCGAGATGGCCGACGAGCAGCTCGGTGCCGCACTGCGGCCCGGGGTGCTCGACGCGCGCGACCGCGACCGGATCGCCGCCGAGGCGGACCGCCGCGACGAGCAGGCGCTGCTCGACCGCATCCGTCCCGGCGGGCGCATGGTCGACAGCCTCGCCGAGTTCAGCGACGACGAGCTCGCTCGCGTCGCGCTGCACCTCGACGACGAGGGGCTGCTGCGTGTCATGGCCGAGGCCGACCGGCGCGACATCGACGCCGCATTGCCCGACGTCCGACGCGACTTGGTCGGCATGTCCGAGCAGGCGCTCGCCAACCGGGCTCGTAACGTCTCCGAGGACCGGCTGGCCATCGGCGCCGAGATCCACCGCCGTCGTCTGCTCGATGTCCTGTTCCCCGGCGGGCGCCTCGCCGGGGATCTCTCCCAGCTCGGCGACGAGCTACTCGTATGGGGCATCCGCTACGCCCGCCCCGCCGAGGCCGAGCGGATCGCCGCCGAGATCGACCGCCGACACCCGCCCGCGCCGCCACCGCCCGCGGTCGGCGCGACGGTCCGCGACACCCTCGCCGCCCGAGACGCCCTCGATGCCGCCATGCACCCGATCCGCCTCGACGATCCTCCGCCAGCGGACTCTGACGAGTGGGGGCCGTACGGCGCCGACGTCGAGCGCGGCCCGGACGGGACCGAGAACATGTCCGCAACCGAACGGTGGGTGTACGAGCGCGAGCTCGAAGCCCGCGCCGCACGCGAGGCATACAGCCGCGACGAGATCCGAGCCATGTACGAAGAGCACATCTATGTGCAGTGGCTCGCCGCCGAGGACGCCACCCGCGGCCACATGCTCACCAAGAAGGCTGAGGCCGCCGGCGTCGACCCGCGCAACCTGTTCAAGGGCCCTGCACACGTCGCCTACGCCCGCGCGTCAGAGGACCTGATTCGCTATTGGGAGGACGTCTCCCCGCGAATCACCCTCGCCGAGTTCACCGAGCAGGTGACGGGCGTGCGGACGGGGGCCGGCGAGACTGCCCGGCAGTCCACACACGCCCAACGGCTCAAGCAGTAGGGGGTGATCCGTTGGGGTTCCGTGAGGACGCGCTGCGTGCCCGCCGCGAGGGGCTCGCCGCCGCGCGAGCCGGTCGGCCTCCCACTGTGTGCCCTCGATTCACCGACCCGCGACTCACCCTCGCTTGGGTCCGGGGATACCGGACTGCCCAAGTACCTTTCGACGCCGCGCAGTCGAGGCAGGAAGTCACGTCAGGCGCGGTGCCGAGTGCAGCTCACGCCTTATAGAAGAAGGCTTCACCGAGCAGAAAGGCCCGGTAGTTGGTGGTGGTGGGTGCGGACGGCTTGTACGGCTCTTCGATCAGGAGTGCCCTCTCCACCGCCAGCAGGTTGTGCGCATCCGAGCGTTGCGAGAGTCGCGAGAACTCGTGCACGAGCGGTGGGGTACGGGTGAGACGAGCCATGTCGTCACGGTCGTCACGACGTGGTGCCGCGTCAGGCACTGGCCGGGGCGGGATGAGGTTCGCGAGGTGTTCAAGGGCAACACGGGGGTTCAACGCCCGCTCCGCCCGCTTGACCGCTCCGTCTGTGAATCCGCCTGCGGCATAGAGAATGCCGCGCTCAGCGCCCAGATCGATCAACTTGCCGATGAACTCATCAACGGTGCCGATCGAGACACGTCGCCCATAGCACTTGGCTTCGATGACGACGTTCATCTTCTGACCGGCGACAGAGCCAACAGCCAGCGCATCGATCTGGCGCGGGACCCCGCTCAGCGCGCCGATCTGCTTCTCGTTGTGCGTGATCGTTGCGTTGGCATCCAGCGCCTTGACGAGTTTGGCCACCCGCTTCTCATACGCCAGCCAGAAGGCGGCGTCAGCAGGCTTCCGCTTCTTGGGCCGCCTGTTCACAGCTTTGGTCATTCAGGAACTCTAGCGCCGCCACCCACCCCGATTTGGAGATCATCATCATGCGCCCCACCAAGTCTTTGCCGGTCCACCCGCGTACGGGCGACCGCGCCCTCGGCTACCGCCGAGACGGCCGCCCGATCTGGCCCGTCAAGGGCGGCTCGGGAGAGAGTGGCGAGCCCGCCACCCCACCCGCCCCGCCGACCGGCGTCCCGAACACTCCGCCGACCCCGCCGGCATCGGCGGGCGATCCGGCTGGCGAGCAGCAGCTCGCCGACGCCAACACCCGTGCCGAGCAGGCCGCGACCGAGCGCGACGAGCTGCGAGCCGCGCTCGATGCCGTGACCCGCGCGCTCAATCCCAACGGCGGCGAGGCCGAGCAGGACCCCGCCGCCCTCGCCGCCGCCGTAGCCGAACGCGACCGGCTGCTCTCCGAGAACGCGACCGCTCTCCGGTCGGCGCGCGTCGAGCTCGCCGTCGCCCGGGGCGCCGCCGACCAGGGCGCGCGCGGCGACCGTCTACTCAATAGCCGCTCGTTCCTGGCCTCGGTCGCCGGCCTCGACCCGCTCGACAGCGGGTTCGGCGACAAGCTCACGGCCGCGATCAAGGCTGCTGTGGACGCCGATCCCGACCTGTACCGCGCTGCCTCGACGCCGCCGCGTGGGGGCGGCGAGTTCAACGGCCCGCCCGCCGGCGAGCGCCGCGCGAGCACCCTGCATGACGCCATCGCCGCCCGTATGAGCAGCGGCTGACCTAGGAGAATCGTTTGCCTACCTCTCTCGCCGAGGCGCGGAACAACGCGGTCGATGACGTCGACCTGAACGTCATCGACGAGTTCCGCAAGTCCTCGGACATCCTCGACCGAATGACCTTCGACGACTCGGCTAACCCGACCGGCGGCGACACCATCAGCTACGGGTACCGGCGCCTGATCACGCAGGCGAACGCCGAGTTCCGAGCGCTGAACAGCGAGTACACCCCGGCCGAGGTCACCTCGCAGCGCTACACGGTCGACCTCGCACCGCTCGGCGGTAGCTTCCGGATCGACCGCGTAATCTCGCGCATCGGTCCTGCGGCGTCCGGCGCGGTCGCACTGAACATGTCGCAGAAGATCAAGGCGTCGCGGGCGAAGTTCGCCGACGCCGTGATCAACGGGGACAAGGCTGCGGACGCGAACGGGTTCGACGGTCTGTCGAAGATCCTCACTGGGACCGACACCGAGTACCTGCCGCTCTCGAACGGGGTCGCCTCCGGTTACCTCGACTGGACCACGATCGGCGACAAGGCCGCAGCGCTTGCCGCGCAGCGGCATATCGACTCGTGGCTCGCCACCATGGATGACACGCCGGATGTGATCTACGGCAACGCGAAGACGCTCGCGCTGTTCAAGACCGTGGCCGCGTGGACTGATCAGCTCGACAAGGGTACGGACGCTTTCGGTCGCCCCGTCACCGCGTACAACGGCATCCCCCTTATCGACCTCAAGAGCAAGGCAGGCAGCAACGCCCCCGTAATCGGTCTCGTCGCCCGCGACCCCGACGGCGCTGGTGCCGGCGGCAACGTGTCCGGGCTCGGCGACCTTTACGCGATCCGCTACGGACTCGACGGTTTCCACGGTGCCTCGGTCGCGTCCGTTCCGCTCGTGCAGACATGGCTCCCCGACTTCAACAACGCCGGTGCCGTCAAGCTCGGCGAGGTCGAGATGGGGCCTCTCGCCCCGGTCCTCAGGGCGACCCGCGCCGCGGCCGTTCTGCGCAGCATCAAGAGCGCGTGATGCCCGTGAACGTGCGCATCACGGCCCCGATCAGCGACTACACCGGCGACGGTCCCGGCGGTCTCCAGTTCATCGACGGCACAGCGACCACGGACGACGTGGCGATCATCGGCTACTGCCAGGGGGCCGGCTACGCGGTCGAGACCTTCGACGATCTGCCTCCGCCGACCGTTCTGCAGGACGTCCCGAACGGCCCGCCCGACGAGGACTCGGCGGGCCGTTCTGCTGCCCCCGGCGAGTAGAGGGGTGAACGTGGCCCGACAGCCCTACGCGACCCCCGAGGCCCTCGCCGCGTGGCTCGGCACGCCCGCGCCTCCGGATGCCGACCGGCTGATCGCTCGGGCCGGCGAGGACATCGACTCGGCGCTGCTCACCGCGATCTACGCCGTCGACGACGACGGCGACCCTGCCGACTCGACGATCGCCGCCGCCCTCGGCTCGGCGGTCTGCGCACAGGTCGAGTTCTGGCTCGCCGCCGGCGACGACGGCACGGGCGCGTCGGGCAAGTGGGACTCGGTCTCGATCGGTCCCGTGTCCCTGTCCGGCCGCGCCGCCTCGACCGCCGGCGCGTCCGGCGTCGAACTCGCCCCACGTGCCGTGCGCGCGCTGCGCCGCGCTGGACTGACCCCCGGGGAGGTACAGCAGTGGTGACCCGCGTTCCCCCGTCCCTGCTCCGCCACCGGATCGGCGTCCAGCCGTACGCCGGCGACTCGGCGTACGGGCCGACGTACGGCCCGCTCGTCGAGCACCCCGCGCTCGTCGGCCAGGCGGTCCGCACCGTGCGCGCCCCCGACGGCCGCGACGTGATCAGCACCGCGCAGATCATCGCCGCCCCCGGCATGGAATGCCCGCCCGGATCGCGCGTCACCCTGCCCGGCGGACGGATCACCACCGCGATCAGCACCGCCTCGCACACCGCCCCGGGCCTGCCGGTCCCCGCGTCCACAGAGGTGATGTGCGAATGAGTCCGCAGCGTTCCCGCCTCCGGCTCACCGGCGACCAGGTGCTGCGCGGCGCCCGCGCGGGCGCGCTGCGCGGGCTGCTGCTCGGCGCCGAGCACGTCCTCGCCGAGTCCCGGAAGCTCGTCCCGATCGACGAGGCGACCCTCGAACGGTCTGGAACGGTGTCGGTCGACGAGCAGGAACTGACCGCCGCCGTCAGCTACGACACGAAATACGCGGTCAGGCAGCACGAGGAGCTCGCCTACCGGCACGCCCCCGGGCGGTCCGCGAAGTACCTCGAACGCCCGATGCAGAGCGAGGCGGCGACCGTCGCCGCGCTGATCGCGGCCCAGCTCCGGCGGTCGCTCCGTGGCCGCTGACCTGCTGGACGGGGTCGCCCGCTACCTCGAGGAGCAGGGCCTGCTCGTTTACTCCCCGGCCGGCACGAGCGGCGACTGCTTCATCGAAACGCTTCCGCCCGAGCCGGCCGAGGCGGTCGGGCTGTGGCTGTACGACGCCGGCCCGCAGGACGCCCGCAACGCCTACGACACCCGCGCCCTACAGGTGCGCGTGCGCGGCACGGCCGACCCGCGGGTATCGCGTCGCCGCTGTGAGGCGATCTACGGCGCGTTGCACGGGCTCGCCGGAGTCCAGCTCCCGGGCGGTCCGTGGCTGATCCTCGCCGCCGCCCGCTCCACCCCGGCCCCGATGGGCGCCGACGCGACCGGACGGCACGAGCACGTGGTGAATCTCGTCGTCGACGTCGCCAACCCCACTCAGCACCGTGCTGAATGAGCGATGGTCGGGTGCTCTACGCCGCAGAAGGCGGCTCGTCCTCCCCGCCTGTCACAGGCAAGGTGCCGGGATCCCGGAAGCGTCGCCAGGCATCGCGGGCTCGTCTCGCAGAATCGAGCAACTCGCGCACCTGGTCCAAAAGGCCCTTCAGGGCAGAGAGAAATATCGCGGCCACGCCAGCGATGGCGAG
This sequence comes from Streptomyces sp. NPDC051907, assembly GCF_040681075.1. Lineage (NCBI taxonomy): Bacteria > Bacillati > Actinomycetota > Actinomycetes > Kitasatosporales > Streptomycetaceae > Streptomyces > Streptomyces sp. NPDC051907. Next base: position 70,961 of record NZ_JBFAYB010000016.1, read on the forward strand.
AATGAAGCCGATGGCTGTGATCTCCACCGATCCTTACCTTCCCTGTCATGGGTCGGATCGGGTGCGCAGGCAGCCTCGATCCGAACCCTTCGGTTCGGACCGAGACACCTACGCCGACGCACTGCACGCAAATGTTCTCGGGTGGGCTGATTGCAGCCCGTGTCTTGCAAGTGGTTCGTCCTTTGGCGGTGGCCCCGGCTTCACAGCTTTGTGCGTCCAAACCCCCCACAGGATGGAGGGGGGTTCGCAGCTCCAACGGGGCGGCGCGTCCTGGTTCCCGGCGTGATCGCCAGGCCGCCCAGGTGCGAGAGGCCGTGATCGGCCTTCCATCACGATCGTAGCGCACAGCGATGACCAGGACAGCGATTCACAAGTAGTCCCAGCACAAGGGGAGTCGAGTCATCCAACGACGCCCAAGACAAACGACAGCCGAATCAGATGACCCCCTAGGAGGTACCGGCATTGGGCCGCCCCATTGACGCCCGCGGCTGGATCTTCGAGGTTCGCGACGAGAAGGCCGCCACCGAGACGTGGCTGCGGATCGGGAACCTGAAGAGCTGGAACCGCAACGAGTCGGAGAACGAGGAGACCGCGGACACCACCACGAACGACAGCGAGGGCTATTACGAGCAGGACGTGATGCAGCGCGGCGCCACGATCGAGGTCGAGGGCCTTTACGCGCAGGTCACGACCGGCGCCCCCGACCCCGGGCAGGCGTACATCGACAACGTATGGACTTACCGCCTCGGCGCCGACTCCCGAGGGCGTATCCGCTGGCGCCACCAGACGCAGAGCGTATGGGTCCTGTGGGATGCCACCGTGACCCCCGGCGAGCAGTCCGGCGGCACGAACGACAAGACTTCTTGGGGCGCATCGTTCACCCGGTGCGGCAAGCCCAAGACCGAGGCCGTCGCGGGCGGAGGCACGCCGACATGAGCGAGGAAACCCGCGACCTGGTCGCGCAGTCTCAGAGCGTCGCCGACTTCGACGCCTTTTTCACCGAGCAGGCCGAGCAGCACGAGGGCGTGCCTCTCAAGCTGTACGGCCGCGAGTACGTGCTGCCGACAAGCCTGCCGCTGCTGTTCACTCTCCAGATGGAGCGGCTGAAGAACTCGGCCGACCCCGACGACATCCGCAAGATGCTGGCCTCGCTGTTCGGGCCGGACGCGCTCGACGCATGGGCCGTGCGCGGCATGACCGACCGGCAGCTCGGCGTCGTCCTCGTGTGGTCGACGGCGAACTGCCGTACGCCCGGCTCGGTCTCGATGGCCGAGGCCGCGCGGCTGTACGACGAGCGCGAGGGCACGGCGGGAAAAGCGCCGGGCAATCGAGCGGAGCGCCGGGCCAAGCCCAAGGGGAAGAAGCCAGCGAGCTCTGGCAGGCGGTAGTCGCCAACTGGGCTGCGGTCGAGTCCGATCTCGCCCGCGAATACCACCTCGGCGCCGGGCAGCTCGCTCGCCTGTCTACCCGCAGGTTCCTTGTCCTGCTCGGCGGACTGCCCGCCGAGTCCGCGTTCGCCCGCCTGTGGCATCGCACGCCCCGCACGGTCACCGACCCGTCCGAGATCGCACGGCTCACCGGAGTGCCCATGGATCGCTGAACAACTGAATAGCGCAGCCGAGGGGGTGGTCGCCCCTTGGCTCTCACGATCGGCGAGCTCACCGGTTTCATCGACCTCGACGACAGCGGCGCGCAGCGCGGCGTCGCGGCGGCCGAGGGCGCGCTGCGCGATTTGCAGCGTGGTGCCGACGGCAGGCTGCGTGACATCCGGGGCCGGTTCGTCGCCGAGGCCGCCGAGATGGGCGCCTCGCTCGGCGAGGGGGTCGGCGACGGCGCCGATCGAGCGTCGGGGCGGCTCGCGCTGCTCGGAAAGGCCGTTGCCGGGGTCGGCGTCGGTCTGCCCGCAGTGGCGGCCGTCGGCGTCGCGGTCGGCGGACTCGCCGCCGCGGCGGCGTCGGCGCAGGCTGCGGTCAAGGCGTTCACGCTCGCCGCCGGACCGCAGCTCGAACAGGTCACCGGCGCTTACGAGCTCTACACCGCGGCGCAGGCGGCCGCCGCGAAGGGCGGCGCGGAAGCCGCCGCAGCGCAGAAGGCGTACCAAGACGCCCTCGCCGAGATGCCGCCGGCGACGCGGGAGACCGCGCGCTCGTTCATCGGCCTGAAAGAGGACGTCAGCAAGTGGTCGGACTCGCTGAGCTCCACCACGATGCCCGTCTTCACCAAGGGCATCGAGCTGCTGCGCGACCTGCTGCCGGCCCTGACGCCGTTCGTCAAGGGGGCGGCGGCCGCGTTCGGCGGGTTCCTCGACGAGGTGCGCGCCGGGGTCGAGTCGGCGCCGTTCAAGCGGTTCGCCGCCGACATGGGCGAGGCCGCCGGGCCGAACCTCGCGAACTTCCTCGCCGTTCTCAAGAACATCGCGGTCGGGTTCGCCGGCGTCCTCTCGGCCTTCCTGCCGGTCTCGACCGGCATGTCGGGCGGGCTCGTCGACCTGACTGCGAGGTTCGCCGCGTTCGGCCAAGGGCTCGGCGACTCCTCCGGGTTCGAGACGTTCCTCGATCTGGCCCGTACCGGGGCGCAGACCCTTGGCAGCCTCGGCGGCGCCGCGGTGAACCTGCTCGTCGCGCTCGCCCCGCTGCTCGGCGTCACCGCTCTGCTGATCAACGTCTTCGCGCAGGTGATCAGCGCCGTGCCGACGCCGGTCCTGTCGGTACTCGCGACCCTGATCGCCGTCGTCACGATCGCGGTCAAGGCGTGGACCCTGTGGCAGACGATCAGCGCGACCGCCACGAAGGCTTGGGCGTCGACGCAGGCCGCATGGAACGCCGTGATGGCCGCCAACCCGATCCTGCTCGTGGTCGGGCTGATCGCGCTGCTCGTCGCCGGCGTCGTCCTGGCCTACCAGAAGAGCGAAACGTTCCGGCAGATCGTTCAGGCTGCTTGGTCCGGAATCCAGGCGGCGGCGTCGGCCGCCTGGGGGCTGCTGAAGGCAGCGTTCGACGGGATCGTGTCCGGCGCCGGGTGGGTGATCGCGTTCGTCAAGGCCAACTGGCCGACGCTGCTCGCGATCTTGACCGGGCCCGTCGGGATCGCGGTCGTTCTGATCGTCACGTACTGGGACAAGATCGCTGCCGCTTTCGATGCGGCGTGGTCCGCTGTGCGCGACCTCGGCGTGTCCGCCGTCGTGTGGGTGACCGGGCTGCCGGGCCGCATCGTCGGCGGACTGGCGAGCCTCGGCTCGAAGCTGTGGATCGCCGCGACATCAGGGTTCCGTCGTTTCCGCGACGGACAGATCCAGCTCGCGCTCGCCGCCGTCGACTGGCTGCGCGGACTGCCCGGCCGCCTCGCCGGCTCCCTCGGCGACCTCGGCTCGCTCCTGCTCGACAAGGGCAAGGACATCGTCCGCGGGCTCTGGAACGGGATCAAGTCCATGGGCGGGTGGATCAAGGACAAGCTGATCGGCTGGGCCACGGACATGGTCCCCGGGCCGATCGCGCGGGCGCTCGGCATCGCCTCGCCCTCGCGCGTCATGGCCCGCGACGTCGGGCGCTGGATTCCCGCCGGTCTCGTGCGCGGCATCGAGAGCGGGCAGAGCGCCGTCGACCGCACCATGCGCCGACTCGTCACCCCGCCCGCAGTCCCCGCGATGGGGCAGCTCGCCCCCGGCTCGTACGGGGCGGGCGGCGCGCTGCTCGGCTCGGGCGGCGCCGGCGGCCCGGCGGTCCACATCGAGCACTGGCACGGCGGCGAGCAGAGCCCCGAGCAGAACGCGACCGCGCTCGCGTGGCACATGAAGGCAAGGGGGTGAACCGTGGCCCCTGGCGACAAGGTCACCCGCCCCGGGCACGTCCAGTTCGGCGACGAGCTGCTGCTCGGCCCCGACACGCCGTACCGGTGGCGCTCCCTGTCCGGGTGGGAGGACCTTCCCGCCCTCGACTCAGGCAGCGTCAACCGGGCCGACGGACACGGCAGCTACCCCGGCCGCCTGCTCGCGCAGGCACGTACGATCGGCCTCGACGACGTGATCGTGCGCGCCCCGCACGGAACCATCGGCGCCGTGGTCCGCGCGCTGAACGCCGCGACCGCCCTCGGCGACGCCGAGCAGCCGCTCGTGATCTGGCTCGACGAGCGCGGCCCGATGCTCAGCTTCGCCCGCGTGCTGCGCCGTGCCGTGCCCGTCGGCAACGGCTACCGGCTCGGCACGATCACCGGGGCCGCGATCCAGTGGGAGGCATCCGACCCGCGCCGCTACAGCGTGATCGAGCAGCAGGCGACGACGAGCCTGCCCGCCCCTGAGCCCGGTCTCGAATGGCAGGCGACCCCCGGTCCGGAACGGCTCGCCTACCCCATCGACTTCGGCGCCCCGGGCAGCACCGGAACCCTGCTCGCCCTCAACGACGGCGACGCCCCGAGCCACCCGCTCGTGACGATCCGGGGCCCGGTCTCCCGACCGTCTGTGACCAACCTCCGCACCGGCGAGGCGATCGAGTACGACATCGACCTCGCCGCCGACGACGAGCTGCTCGTCGACACCGGCGACGGCGCGGTGACGCTCAACCGCACTGCCTCGCGCCTCTACACGGCGACCGCACGCAGCGTGCCCGAGCAGCTGTTCGCCCTCGCCCCCAGCAGCGCGACGACGCTCGCGTTCCGAGCCGCGCCCGGATCGACCGACCGTCGCGCCGCCGTCTCCATCCGGTGGCGCTCCGCCTTCTGGTAAGGAGGACCCCCCTTGACCGTGCGCGCCGGATGGCTGCTCCCCAACGGGCAGACCCGCGAGGACACCCGACTAGTGCCGCTCGGCGTCATGTCGCCCGACGCTGCGATGACCACCCGCGACGGCGTGATCGCCGGCGGAACCGCGCTCGCCGCGACCGGCGTCGGCGCCATGCAGGTGCAGATCGCCGTCGGGCGCGCCCTGGTGCAGGGCACCGAGGCACAGGGCGCCTACCCCGTCGCCGTCACCGCCCCCGAGACCCTCACCGTCGCCGACGGGAACGCGCAGCACGGGCGGATCGACGCCGTGGTGCTGCGCGTGTACGACGAGCTGTACGACAACGGCGACAAGACCCTCGCCCGCGTCGAGATCGTCCAAGGCGCCCCCAACGCGACGCCGACCCCGCCCGCCCTGCCGCCGGCCGCACTGGGGCTGTGGGAGATCACGGTTCCCGCCGGGGTGTCCGCCGGCACCGGCGGGATCACGTGGGGCTCGGCGCTCGCGGACCGGCGCCGCTACACCTCCGCGTACGGCGGGATCATCCCCCGAGGCTGGGGGCTCAGCTTCCCCGGGGCCTACGTCGGGCAGTACCGCGACAACGGGACCGGCCTTGACCGGTGGGACGGCGCGGCATGGCAGACCCTCGCCCCCGTCGTCGAGTGGACCGCGCCCGCGCTCGCCACCGGCTACACCAACGGGGGCAACAGCCAAGGGCCCCTGCGCTACCGGCGGATCATGCTTGGCGGCGTCCCGCACCTGCAATGGCGGGGCGGCGTCGCGTGGACGGCGAACGCGGCCCCGCCCAACAGCGGCCAGCCCCTCGCCGCTCCCCTTCCTGCTGAGGCCCGTCCCGCGCTGCCCGCCTCGGCGTCGATCGCCGCCGGCGGCGTGCCGATCAAGGTGGACTGCCTGACGAACGGACATCTCAAGTTCATCGGCAATCCGAGCCTGACCACGTGGGCCGCTCTGTCGGGCCTGATCTATCCGCTCGACGCGTAGGGGGTGATCGGTTGATCGCCCCCACGTACAGGGTCGTCTTGTGCGACCTGCGCACCGACCAGGTGCTCGACGTACTTCCGATCACCGACGTCGCGCTCGACGACTACATCGGAAAAATCGGGTCGGCCACCGCGACGGTCCCCCTTCCGAACCGGACGGTCGCCGCCCGCGCCCGCGCCGCCGTCGAGCCCGGCCGCACTGCCCTGTGGATCGAGCGCGGCTCGGAGATCTGGTGGGGCGGGGTGCTGTGGACAGCGAACCTCACCAGCAGCACCCGAGGGTTTCTCGGCCTACAGGTACAGGCCGGCGGGTGGGCGTCGTACCTCGACCACCGCGCGATCCTCCACACGCAGCAGGCCGTGCGCGTTGATCAATACGACATCGTGCGGGGGCTGCTCGACTACGCGGCGAGCCTGCCCGGGGGCGACATCGGCATCGAATACGACGCCGAGCAGCTCTCGGGCACCCTGCGCGACCGGACTTTCCGCCGCTACGACGTCCCCCGCGTTCGCGAACTGATCGACCAACTCGCCAGCGTCGAGAACGGGTTCGAGTGGCGGATCGCAAGCTATCGAGACCCAAGCAGCGGCCGACGCGTCAAGCAGCTACAGCTCGGCGCCCCCGTGATCCGCACGGGCGCGAGCGAGGTCGTCCTCGACCACCCGGGCCCGATCCTGTCCTACGGGTGGCCCGTCGACGCGACCGTGCAGGCCAACGCATGGCAGGCCCGGGGCGCGTCGGGCAACCGGAACCAGACGAAGGAGTCGCTGCCGCTGATGAGCGAGCTCCTCGTCGACGAGGGACAGCTCGCCGCCGGGTGGCCGCGACTGGACGGCACCTCGGACTACTCCACCGTGGTCGAGCAGGCCACCCTCGACGCGCACGCCCGCGCCGACCTGGCCGCCGCGCTGCATCCGCAGACGATGCCCGAGATCACGGTCGCCCTCGACCGCACTCCTCTGTCGCCGGCGCTGCTCGGCGCCACCGTTCGCGTGCGCATCCGTGACGACTGGTGGACCGAGGGACTCGACCGCCGGTACCGCGTGGTCGGCCTCGCGATCTCCCCTCCCCTTCGCGGTCGTTCCGAGACCGCCAGACTCCAGTTGGAGGCCGCCTAGTGGCAGCGATCCCCCTCGACCTGCTCGACCAGATCCGGACCCTTCAACGCGATGTGCGCGCCCTCATGGGACGCGTGAACATCCGGCCCGCCCTCGACGAGATCACCGCCGGCCGCGTCAAGATCGGCGAGGGCGGATCGCTGGAGGTGTACGCCCCCGACGGCACCGGGATCTTCGGCGTCGGGCGCACGGCGGACGGATCGTACGGCGTTGAGATCCAGCGTCCCGACGGCTCCAACGCGTTCACCGTGGGCGGCACCGGCGAGGGCTCGAACATGATCCGCACATGGTCGCGCGTCGGCGACGTCATCCTCATGGACGACTACCACTCGCCGCGGTTCCTGGGCCGACCGTGGATGCCCGTTCCGCTCTATCCGACCAAGCAGCAGGGCACCACGTCGTCGACCTACCAGTACGGATGGGTCGGCGGCGCCCCCGCGCACAACGCCGTCATGGTCCTGAACATCTCCTCGTTCGCCGGACCCGGGGGCGGACAGGTGCGAGTCAACATGCTTCCGCCCTCGGGCGGGAGCGTCGAAGTCGCCGAGTACGACATCCCCGCCAACAAGTGGACCGACAAGACGATCGTGAAGCCCCTGAACGGCGTCGGATTCCTCGAATACGTCGGATGGAACATCGCGCACCGCGCCAAGACAGACGGCACAGCGGTCGAGACGCGCGTGTTCACCGCCTACACCCGAAACACCTTCACCGCAGCCGAGGCGCCAGCCGCGCCGGCCGGCGCGGCCGCAGCGGAGCATCAGCCGCTCGGCGCACCGATCCACAGCGCCGCACCGTCGACCCGGGAATCGGCTGCGGACCGCGTCGAGCCGGGGCTGCGCACCATCGACGACTAAGGAGGGTCCGCCCTGCTGCCCCCGTCCATTCCCACCGTGACTGTGCGCGGACGGTTCCTCGCCCCCGACGGGCGCCCGCTGTCGGGGGCGATCGTCTTTCGCGCGCCCGCGCAGCTCACCTTTCCTCAAGCCGACGTGATCCTCGGCGGTCCGGTGACCGTGCAACTCGACGCGCAGGGCGCGATCGAGGTCACGCTGCCCGCCACCGACGCTCCCGACATGGACCCGTCCGGGTGGGCGTACATCGTGACCGAGCAGCTCGCCGGAATCCCCGTCGGCCGCTCGTACAACGTGCTGACGCCGCGGGCGCGGCCCGAGGTCGACCTCGCCGACATCGCGCCGACGGACCCCTCGAAACCGAACTACGTCGGCGTGCCGGGACCGCAAGGCGGCCCGGGGCCGGTCGGCGCTCCCGGATCGCAGATCTTCACCGGCTCGACCGCGCCCCCGGCCGCCCTCGGCCGCGACGGCGACCTGTACGTGCGGTACGAGAACGGAACGTTCCTGGACGTCGCCTCGACGACCGTCACGACGTGGCAGAAGTCGGCGGGAACGTGGGCGCAGTTCGGCGGCGACGTCCGCGGAGCGTCTTGGTACGCCAGCACGACCACGCCCCCCAGTGCGAGCACCCGCCCCGGCGACCTGCTGCTGCGCACGGACACCGGCGACGTCTGGCAGCGCTCCGCCAACGGGTGGGGAACCGCGCTCGGCAGTCTCAAGGGACCGAAGGGCGACCCCGGCGCCGCGGGCGCCGCCGGTCCGGCCGGCGTCGTCCAGTCCGTCAACGGCCGGTCGGCGGCCGCGATCACCCTCGCAGCGGACGACGTCGGCGCCGTCGCGGTGGGCGCGGCAGGCGCAGCGAACGGCGTCGCGACCCTCGGCGCCGACGGCAAGGTGCCCGCCGCGCAGCTCCCGACGAGCTCGGGAGGGGGCGCGGTCGACTCGGTCAACGGCAAGACGGGCGCCGTCGTGCTCGTCGCCTCGGACGTCGGGGCGCTCGACCAGGGCGCGGCCGACGCGCGGTACCTCCAGCCGTCCGGCATCCCCGTGCAGTCCGTGAACGCCCAGACCGGTGCCGTCTCGCTGACCGCCGGCGACGTCGGCGCACTCGCCGCCGCCGCCCGCGGTGCGGCGAACGGCGTCGCGTCCCTCGACGCGGCGAGCCGACTGCCCGTCGCTCAGCTTCCGAGCGTCGTCGCCAAGAACACGTGGACGCCGCAGGCCCTCGGCTTTCAGGCGTGGTCGTGCGACCCCGCCCACGTGCCCAACCCCACCACGCCCAAGGCCGCTGTAGTACAGCGCGTCTACATGAGCGGCATCTGCATATCGGAGCCGACGCAGGTCAACCGCGTGGTGATCTTCGCCCGAGGCTGGGCCGGCTCCAGCGCTGTGCCCGCCGCACGGTTCTTCGCCGGCATCTACAACGAGGCCGGCTCGCGCGTCGCCACCTCCGGGCAGATCTCCAGCCTGCCGGCGGCCGGTCAGATCACCGGCACGGCCCCGGGCGCGAACGCCAACCACATCGGCGTCGTCCCCGTCCCGCTGACGGGCACGGTCACCCTGCAACCGGGCCGGTACTGGGCCGCGTTCCTGCTCTCAGCGGGCAGCGCCACCGATTTCTACTACATGCACGTACAGAACGAGAGTCCGAGCGCGCCCGCGAACTTCTTCATGGGCACGGCCTTCCAGCGCGCGTGGTGCATCAACGCGCAGACCTCGCTGCCGGCCACGGTCAACCAGGCAACGGGCGAGGTCGGCCTCGACCCGGCGATCATGGCGCTCGCCCTCGTCTAGCCCGCACCCGATACCGCACGCCCCCGGCACCCCGCCGGGGGCGTTTCTCATGCCCGAGGAGGGCTCTTGCAGTTCGTATCCCGCGCCCAGTGGGGCGCCCGTCCCTCACGCTACGAGCTCACCCGCATAGGGAGCACCCGAGGCGTGAAGATCCACTATGAGGGGACCTACGTCCCTGAGGGCCTTGCCCGGCCCGAGGCCCACGGACAGTGCGCGTCCCGCGTCCGCACGATCCAGGCGAGCCACCTCGCCAACCCCAAGGAGGACTACTCCGACATCGCGTACAACGCGGTCGTCTGCCCGCACGGCCACGTCTACGAGGGCCGAGGCGCGCACCGCAAGACCGGCGCCAACGGCACCGGCCCCCTGAACCTCGTGCACTACGCGGTCTGCGCCATGGTCGGCGACAAGGGACTGACCACGCCGACCGACGCGCAGCTCGGCGGGCTGCGCGACGCGATCGAGTGGCTGCGCAGGAGCGGGAACGCCGGCGACGAGATCAAGGGCCACAAGGACGGCCACGCGACCGCCTGCCCCGGACCGGCCCTGTACGCGTGGGTCCAGCGCGGCGCCCCTCGCCCCGGCGGTGCCACACCGCCCAAGCCTCAGCCGGGGTACGAGCCGTTCCCCGGGGCCGACTGGTTCCGACGCGCCCCGCGCTCCGCAGTCGTCACGGCCATGGGAAAGCGGCTCGTCGCCGAGGGCTGCTCCGCCTACGCCACCGGCCCCGGACCGCAGTGGACCGACGCCGACCGCCGCAGCTACCAGCGGTGGCAGAAGCGCCTCGGCTACTCCGGCACGGCCGCCGACGGATGGCCCGGCCCCACGTCGTGGGCCGCGCTCAAGGTCCCCAAGGTCTGACCCCTCGCACCACCGCGCCCGCCCGCACCCGCGGGCGGGCGCCCCTGTCTCCCCACCCCAGAAAGAGGTACTCCCGCATGACCGACTCCACCCGCCGCACCCTGCGCACCGTCGTGCAGACCGTGCTCGGCCTCGCCGCCGGACTCCCCCTGATCATCGACGCCGCAGGCATCCCTCAGACCGCCTCCGGCGTCGCGCTCGCACTCGCCGTGGCCAGCGGCGCCACCCGCGTCATGGCGCTCCCCGTCGTCGAGGCCCTGCTGCCCCGATGGCTGCGCGCCGCGCCGCACTCCGACGACGAGCTGCTCACCCTCGACCGCAACCAGGACGGGCGCCAGTGACCGATCCCTCTCCGTCCGACGTCGCCCTCGAACTGGAACGCCTGCGCGGCGTCGTCGAGGCCGGTTTCGCGCGGGCTGACGGACAACTCGCCTTGCTCGTGCAGCGCGGCGACCAGGTCGACCGGCAACTCGCCGACCATGAACAGCGCCTCGACACACTCGAACGCGGCCGGTGGCCGCTGCCGAGCGTTCTCGCTCTGGTCGCCGTCGTCGGACTCGCCCTCACCCTCTGGCAGATCGCCAACCGCTGAACGCATCACGCCCCCGCCCCCGGCTCATGCCGGTAGGCGGGGGCGCTGTTTGCGTGGTGCCCCGTCCTAGGCTGCGACGACCAGTTCCCGGGCCCGCTCGTTGAAGTCGGCAACGAGGCGATGCGTTCCGAACGGTTCCATCCGGCGCTGCAAGTCCTGCACGGCCTCGACACAACGCGAGCTCTTGACCCGCCGCGACAAGGTGAGCGTTCGCACCCCTGCCGCGTGGGCTGCTTCGAGGTCGCCCCGCTGGAGATGAGACACGGCGAGGGCAGCCTGCGACATCGCTCCGCGACGGGCTCGCTCCTGCTTGCGAGCGTGGTCGATGGACTGTTGTGCGTGTTCCTCGGCGGTTGCCGCATCCTCGAGGTCGCGGAAGGTGTTCGCGTGTTCGCCATGCAGATATGCGGGGTCGATGAACGCTGCCCACTCCGGCTCGCTCTGGAGCTGTACGCGGCCGTAAGCCGTTTCCGACTGAGTCACCGCACGAGTTGCGGCGGATTTGTCGCCGAGCTTTGCGAGGGCTCGCGCTTCTAGGGCCCACAGATCGGCCAGGCACGCCGCCGATGTGCTCCTGCCGAGTCCGGCCCGGCCTGCCTGCGCCAGGCGCCGCCCCTCAGCAGGATTGCCGAGCAGCGTCGCTTGATCGGCCATGCCTGCGAGGACGTGCGCACCGAGCGCTGCGTTCCCGGACTCTTCGGCGAGCCGCAGAGACTGGATCAAGTAGCGCTGCGCGGTTCCGTGCTCCCCGTTGTCGTAGCTCATCCAGCCGAGAAGATAGGTCTGCTCTGCCGCCGCCTCGCACAGGGCACGCCGAACGTCCTCGGAGTGCGTACGGCGCAGCAGCGGGTAAACGTGCTGGTTCATGTACTGCGCGAGGATGAGACGTCCCGAGCCGCCGCCTTGCAGTACATCCATCTTCTGGAACTCGCCGAACATGTTCTTAACGGCAGTCACGTCCTCAAGACGGACGCGCTGTCCCGGTTCGGGCTGCTGGTCGAGAGTGTTGAGCAGCCAGTCTCGCGACGGTCCAACGGCGGCGACCGCAGCAAAGGGCGCCGCTGCCAGGAACTTACGACGGTCCACGTCTGCCCTCCCCAAATCGGCAACGGCTTCAACCGTAACGGCGAACGAGGAGTTGTAGACGAGGGACCGGTCTGCGCTGCCGCCCTCGGTGAACCCCAAATCGTACGTAGTGACTCGAAATCCAACCTTCGCCGAGATGACGTCGGCGATGATCTCCGGCACGGGCTGGCGCGGCTGAAGTCCGTTGAGCCATCGACGGACAGCTGTCGCGTCCGGCTGAATGTTCGGCTGGCCCCACACTTGAGCTGCACTTTTGATCTGGCGAGCGAACTCCTTATTGCTCATTCCGGACCGTTCAAGCCACATCGCGAGATCAGTATTTGGCGACGTCATGCTCGGTACCTACCCCTTCGACAGGTGCGGTAGTTCAAGTGCCACCCTTTGCCACCCCCGCTGACGGTACCCCTGCTGCTGGCATCCCGGTTGGCTAGTTGCTTGAACCAACCGCGCAGGCAAGGGAGTTGCACTCATGCCGAGATCGGTGGCGCACAGGTTCCCGCGGGCAGATGACGCGGTACCCGAGGCGCGTTCCTTCTTAGGCGGCGTACTGGAGGACTGGGAGATCACGGACCGCTCAGACGATGCGGTGCTGTGCCTGTCCGAGCTCGCGACCAACGCGATCCGCCATAGCACCGCCCCTGGCGGCTTCCTGGTCGAGGTCTCCCTCGATGACGAGCTCTTGCGCGTCGAGGTGCACGACACCACGGACAGCACGCCCCGAGTCAGGACGCCAAGCACGGAGGACACCGACGGGCGAGGGCTGCTCATCGTGACGTCACTGGCGGACGGATGGGGGGTGAAGCCGCACGACTCGTGCGGCAAGACCGTATGGACGGAGTTCAAGACCAGTACGGGCGGGTTACAAGGCGGTGCGGCCCCGTGGTGACCGATACCGCTGCCGCGCCTACTGCCGGTCTTCTGGCATCACTTGGTATTTGGTTCTGGGTCGACCTCACCGAGGCCGGTCACGTCGCATTCCTGCTTCTCGCGCACCCTCCGGCGCGTCGAGACGGCGAGTCGTCGGAATCGATCGAGGACCGGATGCGCGGGCTCGCCAACGCGCTGACGCTCGCCGATCCATCCGCCCAGCTCCCCGACATCGGACCTCGCCTCTTCGTCCACGGCCGGTACGCCGTTCTGGACCTCGACGCGTGCAGCTTCGTCCTACGCGTGCCAGTCAGCGCCCAATGGGCAAGTTTCGTATCCGCCGGCGCTCCGGTCGTGGTCTCGGTCGGCCTCGATCCTCTTCAACCGCTCACGCCGTTCGACGCGATCAGGCCGTACCTATCGGGCGCGGCTCGGCACGCACGGCTCTACCTCGGCAAGACCCGGGCCGAGGACCCCCGGAGGTTCACCGGAACAGTCGGGCCGCCCGTCTGACCCCGGCATGCCCCCCGTACCACCACAACCAAAAGACCCGACGGTCGCGGACACGACCGCCGGGCAGCGACGCCAACAGCTGATTAGGAGCTGACGACGACATGCGCGACTTTATCCCCTGTCTCTGGATCTGGTTAGGGCCGGGCATTTGCCGGGCCTTCTGCGCCGCGCGCCGGCGCTTATCCGAGCACCGCAGGTGCTCGGCGCCCTCCACGCAACTCCCCCCGGTGCTTCCCCCCATTCCGGCCTACGCCCGCCAGCCTCTTCCCTCCCACGTTCGTGCCCGCCTGCTGCCGATCGACGGTCACGCCTTCTTCCTGCGCCCGTATGTGCAGCCTCATGCATCGGTGATCCACCGTGGATAGCGCCGCTGTACTCGTGCGGTGCGGTACGCCTGCCGGAGCTCCCTGAGTGAACCGCGCCCGGACCGTCGGTCAAGCGCGCCCCGCCGTCCGGGCACCGCTCCACCCTCGCCGTGCTTGCGGCGCCCATGGCGACCATCCGGGTCAGGGTCGCACCAGAACTCCCGCATCGCGGGGCGGCTCGTCGCCGCTCCCCCGGCGCGGGCTACCTCGTCGGCGCGGCCTTGTCGCCGAGCCGAGGAGGGCGCACCGTATGGCAACTCACAGCATGTGCCCGTTACTCAGAGATCAGGAGACTCGATGACCACCGCTGTAGCACCGTGGGGAACCAAGCGTTTAGCGCCGTACCCCAGCATCACCGAAGTGCCTTACGTACGAACGGAGATCGACCCGGACACTCAGACGACCCGCTACTTCGACGCGAGCGGCAAGCGCATCGAGATGGGTGAGCACGGCACCGGTACCGCCACGGCCAACCAGACCTCGACGTCGGCCGACGGCGGGGGCAAGAACCCGCCCCCGCCCGCCGACTCCGACCTCACCGAAGACAGCGACTCGGACTGACATGGCCGATGGACCGGTTCTCGTCGTCACCGCGCTCGGTGACATCACGGCGGATCTGGTGTTGGACGAGCTGTGCGGCCGGGGTGTCCCGGCCGTACGGCTCGACCCCGGCACCGACTTCCCAAACACCGCCAGCATGAGCGCTCGGATCGAACGGGGCGCCTTCACCGGGGATCTCACCACCTCGACTCGGCACCTCAACCTGTCCGACGTCCGCTCTGTCTACTGGCGCCGCCCGAGCCCCTTCAGCGACCCGCAGGCGTCCGAGACTCCCGAGCAACGGTTCGGGGTCGAGCAATCGCGCCGAGGCTACATAGGGGCCCTGACCGCGCTCCCCGGGGCGTTGTACGTCAACCACCCATCACGGAACCGCGATGCCGAGAACAAGGCGCAACAGCTCGCCACCGCCGCACGCCTCGGATTCACGCTCCCCGACACCCTGATCACGAACGTGCCGGCGGACGCCCGGAAGTTCGCGGCCGACCACGGAACCGTGATCTACAAGCCCGTTCATCGCGTACACCTCGCTGGCGAGGACGGACAGAACCGAACCGTTTGGGTGCGCACCCTCCAAGCTGACGAGCTCGACGACTCGATCGCCCTGTGTCCCCATCTCTTCCAAGCCTGCGTGCCGAAGATCGCCGACATCCGTCTCGCCGCCATCGGGGATGACGCGTTCGCGACCCGGATCGACACCGACGGCGACCACCTCGATTGGCGCCAAGACCAAAGCCTGATCACCTGCTCCCCGATCTCGGTCCCCTGTTCCGTTCGCGAGGCTGTACGCGCGTTCCTTCACGCGTTCGGACTCAGCTTCGGCGCTTTCGACTTCGCCCTCGACTCGGACGGTCAATGGTGGTTCCTCGAATGCAACCCGAACGGGCAGTGGGCGTTCGTCGACGAACCCACAACCCGTGCCATCGCGAGCGCACTCGCCGACACCCTCCAGAAGGGCACCCCGCATGACCAATGAAACCGCCGCCGCGCTACGCCGCCGACTCGTCGAGCAGCTCGTCGCCGACGGCGTGGTGCACGACGCCGAGGTGCGACGCGCAGCCGAGACCGTCCCTCGTGAGTTGTTCCTCGGCCCCGCGATCTACAAGCCGAGCAGCCCCCCGGGCGTCACGGTCTGGACCCCCACCCGCCGCGACGACACCCCCACCGACGAATGGCTGCGCCTCACCTATCAAGATCAGACATGGGTGACTCAACTCGACGGCGTGCTCGCCGAGGACGCCGCCGGCCCCGTCACTGGAGGTAGTCCGACCTCGTCCTCGACCCTGCCCAGTGTCATTCTCTGGATGATCGAGCAGGCGGGCGTCACCCGGGGAAAACGCGTGCTGATCGTCGGCGCCGGAACGGGCCTCTCGACCGCCTACGTCTGCGAGGTGGCCGGCGAGGACCACGTGACCTCGATCGAGACCGACGCCGCCGCAGCAGAACGGGCTCGAAAGGCCCTCGCCGAGGCCGGCTACGCCCCGACGCTCATCACCGCCGACGGCCTACGCGGCTACCCCGACCGGGCCCCGTACGACATCGTGATCGCGTTCTGTTCGATGCGACACGTCCCCTACGGCCTGCTACAGCAGATCGAGGTCGGGGGAACCCTGCTCGTCACCCTCGCGGGGTGGGGAGTCGCACACGGCCTCGCTCGCCTCGCGGTCGAGACGGACGGCGTCGCGGAGGGCCGCTTCCTGCCCGGATACACCTCGTTCATGATCGCCCGTCCCCACGATCGGCCGCCGCACGGACCGTTCGAGCTGCTGCCCGGGGACGAACGTCCGAGCCGGATCGACCCTGCTCTGCTCGACGACTGGACTGGTCGATTCGTCGCACAGCTCGCCGCGCCCTCGGCCGAGCGCCTCGGCGCCGGGGCCGAGCAGATCCTGCTCGACGTCGCCACCGGCTCGCAGGCACGGACGCGCCGGGCGGACCATGGCGACGGGTGGACAGTCATCCAGCGCGGACCGATCAAGCTCTGGAACGCGGTCGAGGACTCCATCGCGTTGTGGGAGAGCCAAGGCTCGCCGCACCTGTCCGAGTTCGGAGTGACGATCACATCGGACACTCAACGGGTCTGGCTCGGCGAACCCAACGGGCCGAGCTGGGCACTGCCCATCTAGCAAGGCCAAACACGGCATGCCGCCGCCGGCCCGCTCCCGGCGCGATTGGCCATCTCGCTCACGACTGGGTGACCTACTGGCGCGTGCAAGCCGCATAGCCCTCCGCCCGTCGGCGCCCCTCCCCCGAGGCCCGGCGGGCGGAGTCCTTTCGAGCTACAACTCGCGGTCTGAGGGCACTTCCGCCGCGACGCCGAGGTGCCGGTGCAGGTCGTACCGCGACACCTTGTACGCGCGCCCGTGGCGCAGGACTCGCACCGGGTACCGGCCTGTCCGGGCAAGGTGATATCCAGTCGTCCGGCCGAGGTGCAGCGCCCTGTTCGCGGTCTCCAGAGGGACCGCGACGGGAAGCGTCATCAGCTCGTCGTGTGTCATCCCCTGCTCTGTGGTGCCCATCATCTGCCCCCTGCGACATCGGTGTGCACGACGGCCTGTTGGTGCCGAGTAGTGCCTAGATCAGCAACGTACGATCAAGACTGGCGCTTTGCAACTAACAAAGTTAGTTTTGCAATATGCACAGTCACCACACGGCGGGCGACCTCCTCGCCTCGCAGATCCGCCGACACCGCGAGCGCCTCGGCATGAACAGGCACGAGCTCGCCGCCGAATGCGCGCGCCTCGGGCGCCCCGACATCACGTACGCCGTGATCGTCACCATCGAGACCGGGCGCGCGGACGGCAAGAGCAAGAAGCGCCGTCCGGTGACCGTCGACGAGCTGCTCGTGTTCGGCCTCGCGCTCGCCACTCCTCCGCTGCTCCTGCTGCTCCCCCTCGGAAGCGAGCAGGCCGTGCCCACCGTCCCGTCCGCCGACGCGCGCGACCCGTACACGGTGTGGCAGTGGATGACCGGCGAGGCAACGCCAACGCTCGACGGCCCGATCGACGGGCGGTACGTCCCCGACTCCCGGCAGATCGCCGGAACCGGGCAGACGTGGGCCGCCGCATGGGCCACAGCGGCCTATCCGGCCTCGCTGTACCCCGAACTCGCACGGCGCCGCGAAACGGCCCACAAGGCCCGGCTACGCGCCGCGCTCGCCCCATCCGCACAGACCGATTACCTAGACCGCCTCGAGGAGCTCGCGCAGACCGTCAACGACATGCACCAAGCGAGCCTCACCGTCCCCGACCTACCAACCGAGTTGACCGAGGACTTGAAACGGCTCGACCTGCTCGACCACCCAGACCAGATCAACCCGAGAGGTATTGAGTGACCGCGAAAGGCACAACGACGAAACGCTGCTACTGCCGCCGCAAGGACGGCAAGCCGCTGGGCAGCTCCTGCCCCAAGCTCAAGCAGCGCGCACACGGCGTGTGGTCGATCCGGCAGGAACTGCCGCCGACCAAGGACGGCGATCGCCGACTCTTCCGCCGCGCTGGATACGACACGCAGACCGAGGCGCAGGCAGACCTCGACAAGGTTCGCGCCCTGCTGAACATCGCCGACAAGGACGACAAGGACGGCCGCGCCCGCATCGGGGACCTGCTCGAATCCGTCGGCGCTGCCAAGGAAGCGATCCCCGACTACGACGAGACAAAGCGCAAGTTCGGCACCGGGCAGTCGCTCACCCAGCACATGACTGTCGCCGAGTGGCTCGACCTGTGGCTCGCCGGCAAGAAGGCGCTGCGCAAGAGCGGACGCGACCGGTACGAGCTCGACATCCGATGCCATCTGCGCCCCCGGATCGGTCACATCCGGCTCGACCGCCTCACCGTGCCGCACCTCGACGCCATGTTCGAGGGCATCGCCGAGACGAACATCGAGATCACCGAGGCGAACGCCACCCGCCGCGCTGCGGTTGCCGAGCTCAAGACGATCCCGCGGAAGGGAGGAGAGAACCGCGCACGGCGTAAGGCCATGCGAGAGGCAATCGACGCGATGAAGCCGTTCCGGCGAATCACCGGTCCCTCGACGCAGCAGCACATCAGGGCGACCCTGCGGGCTGCACTGAACACGGCGATAGCCCGAGGCTCGATCACGTTCAACGCCGCGCAGCATGTCGAGCTTGGTCCCGCCAAGCGCCCAAAGGCCATGGTGTGGACCGACGAGCGCATCGCCGAGTGGGAGCGGACCGGCGACAAGCCGAGCGCCGTCATGGTGTGGACGCCCGAGCAGGCGGGCCACTTCCTCGACTTCCTCGCCGAGTTCCGGCACCGGCTGCTGCCGCTGTTCCACCTGATCACGTTCCGAGGTCTGCGCCGTGGCGAGGCGTGCGGCGTCCGGTGGTCCGACCACAACACCACCACAGACGAGCTCACCGTCGCGACACAGCTCGTGCAGGACGGTTGGGAAGTCGTCGAGTCAGCGCCCAAGACCGACAGCGGCGAGCGGGTCATCTCGCTCGACGAGTACACCGCCGAGGTGCTGGAGGCGCACCGGATCAAGCAGGGGGCCGAGCGTCTCGAATGGGGCGAGGCATGGACCGACACCGGCCGCATGTTCACGCAGGAAGACGGATCATGGCTGCACCCCGGCACCCTGACCGACACCTTCGAGCGGCTCGTCGAGGCGTCCGGTCTGCCACCGATCCGGCTGCACGACCTGCGGCACGTCGCGGCCTCGCTCATGCTGGCCGCCGGCGTCGACGTCAAAATCGTGTCCGAGACGCTCGGCCACAGTGACAGCCGGATCACTCGGGACATCTACCAGTCGGTCATGCCCAAGGCCGCGCGCGACGCCGCCGAGGCGACGGCCGCCCTGGTGCCGAGGGGGGCCGTGCGGCGGCCCGTCGCGGTCGACACTGAGGTCGAGGTCGAGCCCGCGAACGCCGAGGCCGCACCGATTCCTGCCCAGCAGATTGGGCACGCAATGGGCACGCAGGGGGGTACGAAGATCATCGCGTTCCTCTCCCGCTTGATCAGGGCATAAGAAAAACCCCAGGTCACGGCGAGTGAGTCCTAGGGTTCCTCTAGAGCCCCCTGTCGGATTCGAACCGACGACCTACGCATTACAAGTGCGTTGCTCTGGCCAGCTGAGCTAAGGAGGCGCGTCCGCAGCAGTCTAACCGGACCCGGCCCGCCGCCCGCTCGAAAATTTCATCGCCCACCGGCTACTGACAGAACGGACATCGCCAGGTAGCGTCACGGCAGGTCTACCCCCGGTGGACTACACCACTCCCTTACTCGGATCGTCCGGCACGTTCCTGCCGGTGAAGGAGCTACATCACCATGGCCACTGTCACGTTCGACAAGGCGACCCGGATCTACCCGGGCTCCGAGAAGCCCGCCGTCGATCAGCTCGAGATCGAGACCGAGGACGGCGAATTCCTCGTACTCGTCGGCCCCTCCGGCTGCGGCAAGTCGACCTCCCTGCGCATGCTCGCCGGTCTCGAGGACGTCAACGGCGGATCCATCCGGATCGGCGACCGCGACGTCACCCACCTGCCGCCCAAGGACCGGGACATCGCCATGGTGTTCCAGAACTACGCGCTCTACCCGCACATGTCCGTCGCCGACAACATGGGCTTCGCCCTGAAGATCGCCGGCGTCAACAAGAGCGAGATCCGCAAGAAGGTCGAAGAGGCCGCGAAGATCCTCGACCTCACCGAGTACCTCGACCGGAAGCCCAAGGCCCTCTCCGGCGGTCAGCGCCAGCGGGTGGCGATGGGGCGTGCGATCGTCCGTGAGCCGCAGGTCTTCCTCATGGACGAGCCGCTGTCGAACCTCGACGCCAAGCTCCGCGTCTCCACCCGTACGCAGATCGCCTCGCTCCAGCGCCGTCTCGGCATCACCACGGTCTACGTCACCCACGACCAGGTCGAGGCCATGACCATGGGCGACCGCGTCGCGGTCCTCAAGGACGGTCTGCTCCAGCAGGTCGACTCGCCGCGCAACATGTACGACCGGCCCGCCAACCTCTTCGTCGCCGGCTTCATCGGCTCCCCCGCCATGAACCTCGTCGAGGTCCCGATCGCCGACGGCGGCGTGAAGTTCGGCAACAGCGTCGTCCCCGTCTCGCGCGAGGCCCTGAGCGCCGCCGCCGACAAGGGCGACACCACGGTCACCGTCGGCGTCCGCCCCGAGCACTTCGACGTGGTCGAGCTCAACGGCGCGGCGTCCGCCTCGCTCTCCAAGGCCGCCGAGGACGCCCCGGCCGGTCTCGCCGTCTCCGTGAACGTCGTCGAGGAGCTCGGCGCCGACGGGTACGTGTACGGCTCCGCCCAGGTCGGCGGCGAGCACAAGGACCTCGTCGTCCGCGTCGGCGGCCGCTCCGTCCCGGCCAAGGGCGCCGAGCTGCACGTCGTGCCGCGGCCGGGCGAGATGCACGTCTTCTCGACCTCGACGGGCGAGCGCCTCACCGACTGACGGGCCGAGCCCGGCCCCGAGTTCGACGACGGCCCCGCGCCTCAGCGCGCGGGGCCGTTCTTCGTATGTCGACAAATACCCCGGCAGATCGGGCATTTCGCTCCCGTGGCGTCAACGCCCCTTTCGAAAAGGTTCGTCGAACCATCCCCCGCACGAGTGACTAAATGTCGCCAAATCATCACTGACCGCTACGCTCGCTCGCGTGACCCACACAGCACGCCGAATCGGCCGCACTCTCGCCCTCGTTCTGCCCGTCGTCCTGGTGCTCTCCGGAACCCTCGCGGTCACCAGCGTCCCGTGGGCAGGGCCGAAAACCGAGTCGCAGATCCTCACCGCGTCCTCGGAGAACGTCTCCGTACGCGCCAAGCCCCGCGCCGCCCAGGACATTCTCCGCGACCGGCTTCTGACCGAACTCCAGGAGAAGAACCCGGGCGTCGCCCTCACCGGCCTCCAGCGCGCCGTCGAGGAGAAGCCCTCGCTCGCCAAGTACTGCGTGTCGATCGCCCGCGCCCTCGGCGCCGCCGCCGTCGAGCGCTTCGGGCCCGCCCGCGCCCAGTCCTACTCCCGGCCCGTCTGCGACACGGCCTTCGCCACCGGCGTCGCGCAGCAGACCCAGGGGAGCTGACCGCGGGCCCCGAGCCCGCGCCGCATATCGTTCACGGCATGCATACGCCTACGTATCCGACGCAGGCCGTGGTCCTGGCGGGCGGCCAGGGCTCGCGGCTGCGCCCGTACACCGACGACCGCCCCAAGCCGATGGTCGAGATCCCGGGGACCGGGACCCCGATCATCGGCCATCAGCTTGCCTGGCTGGCCGACGAGGGCGTGACCGACGCGGTCGTCTCCTGCGGCCACCTCGCCGAGGTCCTCCAGGAGTGGCTCGACAGCGCCGTGCTGCCGCTGCGCGTCACCACCGTCGTCGAGACGGAGCCGCTCGGCCGCGGCGGCGGCCTCAAGTACGCCGCCGCCCGCCTGCCCAACCCGGACCAGCCCTGGTACGCCACCAACGGCGACATCTGGACCCGGTTCTCGCTGCGCGAGATGGCGGCCTTCCACGCCGAGCGCGACGCCATCGCCACCCTCGCCCTCGCCCGCCCCCGGATCCCGTGGGGCGCCGTCGAGACGGACGCCTTCGGCCACATCACGGACTTCATCGAGTCCCCGCCGTCGCCGTACCTCATCAACGCCGGCGTGTACGTCTTCTCCGCGGCTTTCCCCGCTCTCCTGCCCGACCAGGGCGACCATGAGCGCACCACGTTCCCCCGCCTCGCCCGCGAGCGCAGGCTGGCCGGCTTCCCGCTGCCCAACGGCGCGTACTGGCGGGCCATCGACACCGCCAAGGACCTCACCGAGGCGGCCAAGGAGCTCGACGCACAGGCTCGTTGAGGCCCGTCTGCCAGAGCAGCACACACGAGGCCACGCACGAGCAGCCAAGGGCGCCCGTCTGCCGGCAGCGCGCACGAGACGCACGCACAAGACTGGGGCGGCCACCGGATTCCCGGTGGCCGCCCCAGTCTCGTCCTGACCCGTGCCGCTCAGCCCAGCAGGCCGCCGATCACCCGGCCGCCGCCCGAGCCGCCGCTCGACGAGCCTCCGCCACCGCCGCCGCTGCCGCCCGAGCCGCCGTCGGAGCCGCCCGACGAGCCGCCGCTGCCGGTCCCGCCGGTGGAGGTGGGCCCAGAGCTGCTGGAGGGGGGCTGGACGGGCGCGGGCTGGCCGGGAGGCTGCTGACCCGTCCCCTGGGTCTGGCTGGGCGCTCCGACGCCCACACGGCCCGTCTCGCGGACCGTGCCGCCGGAGGGCGTGGACTTCTCCGCCGGCGGGGCGCTGGAGCTGGTCGACGCGGACGGCGACGGCTTCTCGTCCTCGGCACTGGCGCTCGCGGAGCCGGAGCTGGACGCGCCCGGCTCCTTGGGCAGCGGGGATCCGGGCAGATGGTTGGTCGGGTCCTGGTTGGGCCCGGGCACCGTCACCATGTCCGTGGAGCGCACCGCGCCGCCGAGCACCGAGCCGATCAGCAGCGTCAGGCCGACCACGACCGCCGAGACCACGCTGCCGCGCCGCAGCACGCGCCGCCGCAGCTCCCACAGCTCCGAGCGCGGACCGAGCTTGCGCCAGGCCTCGCCGGCGAGCTTTCCGTCCACGGAGTACACCGGCGCCCCCGCGATGATCAGCGGGGACCAGGCGGCGAGGTAGATGATGTCCGGCGCGTCGTACGCAGCGACGGTCTTCCAGCTCACCGTCAGCAGCAGCGCCGCCGACAGCAGCACGCCGAAGACGGCCGCGACCCGCTGCCAGAGCCCCAGCACCGTCAGCACGCCGACGACGACCTGGAGGAAGGCCACCGTGAGCCCCGCCCCCACCGGGTGGGAGAGCGCGAAGTCGCGCAGCGGCTCGGCCATCCCCCAGGGGTGCAGCGAGTTGAGCCACTTCACCATGGAGCCGCGTTCGCCGCCGTCGAAGTAGACGGGGTCGCAGAGCTTGCCCATGCCGGCGTAGATCGAGATGAAGCCGAGGAACACCCGCAGCGGCAGCAGCACCACCCCGAGGTTCATCCGGCGCCCGGGGTAGTAGGCGTGCCGCACGGCGTCGGCGGACTGCCGCTGCCCGTCGCCGTCGTATCCGCGCCCGTCCTGCGGGTCCTCGAACTCCTCCTCCTCGTAGGGCTCCTCGTAGGACTCCTGGCCGTAGGCGGGGTACGTGTCGTACGCGCCGACCGCCTGCCGCATCGTCGGCAGCAGCGGCCGGTCGGGAGCGCCGGGGTAGCCCTGCGGGCCGACCACCGGCGTCTGCGCGGTGTCGGCCATCACGTCGACGCCGACGCGCGGGATGACTTGGGTGGCGCCCGCGTCGTACGCCTGGCGCTCCGACGAGGAGTTGCGCATGGCCTGGAGCAGCCCGGTCGCGCCGACGTCTCCCGGCGCCGACCTCCCGCTCCATACGACGGGCGCCCGCCGGCGCACCGCGGTCCGCGCGCCGGCGACGGCGGGGATCCGTGCGGTGTCCGCCAGGGCGCGTGAGGAGCGCGGGCTCTGGGCGAGCTGCACCCGGAAGCTGGCGTGGTTCACGATGACCTGCGCGGGATCGCAGTCGACCTTGACCATGCTCAGCGCAGGCTGATCATCGAACCCTGGGCGGGGCGTTCTGGTGTCCACACTCATCTAACCGAGTGACTTGTGTTTAGGACACTGCCCTGGCGGCCCCGATCTGTCCGAGACCCGTCAAGCTGCACCGACCGTGCTGTTCGCCCGGGTTTCCGCCCACTTTCAGGGGCGGCGCTTGGCCGCCTCGTACAGCACGACGCCCGCGGCGACGCCGGCGTTCAGGGACTCCGCGCCGCCCGGCATCGGGATGCGGACGAGGTAGTCGCACGTCTCGCCGACCAGGCGGGACAGGCCCTTGCCCTCGCTGCCGACGACGATGACGACCGGGCCGCCGAGCGCCTCCAGGTCGCCGACCTCGTGCTCGCCGTCCGCCGCGAGGCCGACGACCGTGAGACCGGCCTTCTGGTACGACTCCAGGGCGCGGGTCAGATTGGTCGCGCGCGCCACCGGGGTGCGGGCGGCGGTGCCGGCCGAGGTCTTCCACGCGCCGGCCGTCATGCCCGCGGCCCGGCGCTCCGGGACGACCACGCCGTGGCCGCCGAAGGCGGAGACGGAGCGGACGACCGCGCCGAGGTTGCGCGGGTCGGTGACGCCGTCGAGGGCGACGATCAGCGGGTCCTCGCCGTCGTCGAAGGCGGCGGCCGCGAGGTCCTCGGGGTGCGCGTACTCGTACGGCGGGACCTGGAGGACCAGGCCCTGGTGGTTGAGGCCGTTCGTCATGCGGTCGAGCTCGGGGCGCGGCGCCTCCATGATGTTGATGCTGCCGCGGCCGGTGGCGAGCTGGAGGGCCTCGCGCACGCGCTCGTCGTTGTCGATGAACTGCTGGACGTAGAGCGTGGAGGCGGGCACGCCGTCGCGCAGGGCCTCGAAGACCGGGTTGCGGCCGACGACCATCTCGGACGTGCCCTTGCCGCCGCGGCGGGCGACGGGGCGGCGCGCGGCGGTCTTCTTGGCCTGGGCGTTGGCGATCCGGTTCTTCTTGTGCCCCTTGCGGGCGGAAGCGGGCGGAGTCGGGCCCTTGCCCTCGAGGCCGCGGCGTCGCTGGCCACCGCTGCCGACCTGCGCGCCCTTCTTGTTGGACGTGCGGCGGTTCCTGCGCTGGCTGTTCCCGGCCATGACTACCTGTTTCCTGAAGCTTCGAATGCGTGCGTACGTAAGAAAGTGTGCCGCCCGGAGGCCCGGGCGGCACATTGTCGCTGGTCAGCGAGGGGCGAGCGTCCACCTCGGGCCGTCGGGGCCGTCCTCGACGGCCAGCCCGGACTGCTGCAGCTGGTCGCGGATCGCGTCGGCCGTCGCCCAGTCCTTGCGGACGCGGGCGTCCTCGCGCTGCTGGAGCACCAGACGCACCAGGGTGTCGACCACGCCGTGCAGGTCGTCGCCGCGGTCGCTCTCGCCGGCCCAGTGCTCGTCCAGCGGGTCGAGGCCGAGGACGCCGAGCATGGCCCGCACCTCGGCCAGCCGTGCGACGGCCGCTTCCTTGTCGTCGGCGGCCAGCGCGCTGTTGCCCTGGCGGACGGTGGTGTGGATGATCGCGAGCGCCTGCGGGACGCCCAGGTCGTCGTCCATCGCCTCGGCGAAGGCCAGCGGCACGTCGGCGGCGGGCTCGACGGGGCCCCCCGCCTTCTCCACCACGCGCTGGACGAAGCCCTCGATGCGCGCGAAGGCGGACTCCGCCTCGCGCAGCGCGTCCTCGCTGTACTCGATCATCGACCGGTAGTGCGGGGTGCCGAGGTAGTAGCGCAGGACGATGGGGCGCCAGTGCTTGACCATCTCGGAGACGAGCACCGAGTTGCCGAGCGACTTGGACATCTTCTCGCCGGACATGGTGACCCAGGCGTTGTGCACCCAGAAGGCGGCGAAGTCGTCGCCGTACGCCTTGGCCTGGGCGATCTCGTTCTCGTGGTGCGGGAAGATCAGGTCGAGACCGCCGCCGTGGACGTCGAAGGCGGCGCCGAGGTACTTGTGCGCCATCGCCGAGCACTCCAGGTGCCAGCCGGGGCGGCCGCGGCCCCACGGGGTCTCCCAGCTGGGCTCGCCCGGCTTGGTCGCCTTCCACATGGCGAAGTCGCGCGGGTCGCGCTTGCCCGCCACGCCCTCGTCGGGCTGGCGCAGATCGTCGATGTCCTGGTTGGAGAGCTCCAGGTACTCGGGCCAGGAGCGCACGTCGAAGTAGACGCTGCCGTCCGCCTCGTAGGCGTGGCCGCGCTCGATCAGGCCGCGCATCATCTCGACCATCTCGGTGACATGGCCCGTGGCACGCGGCTCGTAGGTGGGCGGGAGGCAGCCGAGGGCGTCGTAGCCGTCGTTGAACGCGCGCTCGTTCTCGTACCCGATGGACCACCAGGGGCGGCCCTGCTCGCCCGACTTCGTGATGATCTTGTCGTCGATGTCGGTCACGTTGCGGATGAACGTCACGTCGTAGCCGCGGTACTCGAACCAGCGGCGCATGATGTCGAAGTTCAGCCCGGACCGGATGTGCCCGATGTGCGGGGCGGCCTGCACCGTGGCGCCGCACAGGTAGATCGAGACACAACCCGGCACGAGCGGGGTGAAGTCACGGATCTGCCGGGCGCTGGTGTCGTACAGGCGAATAGTCACGCATCAAGGGTAGTGGCCCGATACCAGTGCCCCGCGACCCTTCCGGGCCGCGGGACAACTTTGTGACTTGCTACGAGCCGGCCGCGGGCCGGGCCCCGTCCGGGAGCCCGCTCGGGACCGCTCGCCTCCGCTTCTCAGCCGGACGTGCGGACGAGCAGCGCCGTCGCGATGGCCGCCAGGCCCTCGCCGCGGCCCGTCAGCCCTAGGCCGTCGGTCGTGGTGCCGGAGACCGACACCGGCGCGCCGACCGCCTCGCTCAGCGCCTTCTGCGCCTCGTCGCGGCGCTTGCCGATCTTCGGTCGTACGCCGATGACCTGCACGGACACATTGCCGATCGCAAAGCCCTCGGCTCGTACGATCCGCGCCGCCTCGGCGAGCAGCGTGACGCCCGAGGTGCCGGACCACTCGGGCCGGGAGGTGCCGAAGTGCGCGCCCAGGTCGCCGACGCCGGCGGCCGAGAAGAGCGCGTCGCAGGCGGCGTGCGCGGCGACGTCTCCGTCGGAGTGGCCGGCGAGGCCGTACCCGTCGTTCTCGGCGGCGTCCCACAGCAGGCCCGCGCACCACAGCTCGCGGCCTCGCTCGAAAGCGTGGACGTCGGTGCCGACGCCGACGAGGGGGAGGTTGGGGACGTCAGAAGCCATCGTTGGCCCTCCTGCGGGCGAGAACCGCCTCGGCGAGTACGAGATCGAGCGGACGGGTCACCTTGAACGCCTCCTCGTGGCCGGGCACGACCACGACCTGGAGGCCGAGCTGCTCGACCATGCTCGCGTCGTCGGTGACGTCCTCGGTGACGGTCTCATGGGCGCGCAGCAGCGTCTCGCGGTCGAAGCCCTGCGGGGTCTGCACAGCCCGCAGCAGCGCCCGCTCGGGCGTGGCGACGACCGGCTCGGGCTCGCCCGCCGGCCGCGGCTCGACCCGTTTGACGGTGTCCGCGAGCGGCAGCGCGGGCACGACGGCCAGGGCCCCGTCCCGTACCGCCTCGACGACCGCGTCCACGGTGTCGACGGGGACCAGCGGGCGGGCCGCGTCGTGGACGAGGACGCAGTCGACGTCGTCCGGGAGCGCGTCGAGGCCCAGCCGCACGGACTCCTGGCGGCTCTCGCCGCCCGGCACGACCAGGTAGTCGGTGCGCTCGGGCAGCGCGTGGGCGTCGAGGAGGTTCTTGACCTCGGGCGCGCCCTCGGGAGGGGCGACCACGACGACGAGGGAGACGGCCCGCGAGGCCGCCATGGCGCGTACCGCGTGGATCAGCATGGGCGTGCCGCTCAGCGCGCGGAGGGCCTTGGGGGCGCCCGGCCCCAGCCGTACACCCCGCCCGGCGGCCGGGATCACGGCTGCGGTGCGGTACGGGCGCGATTGGTCTGACATCGGTTGCACTCCGGCAGGTTTGTTTCCTCGGGCGGCGTGGGTATGGCCTGGGAGTACCCCCGACCGTAGGTTGGGGGTGTGCCGGGCGCGACGCCTTGACCGGACCCTTCCGTGACAACTGGTCTGCGCCAGCCGCCCGGGCCCGGCACACCAAGTAGGCCACGTGGGACCGGCGTTGGCCATCGGCAGGGGGAAAGTCAGCGGGGTTCGGGGTCGGTTCGTTCGAAGTCGGCGGGGGATCTCAGTCGGCGTGTCAGGCGCGGTTCAGTCGCGCCCAGTGCGCGGTACGACTCCTCAGTACGACGCGAGTGCGCCGGCGGGATGCGGGCACTCTCACAACTGGACACTCTCAGGCGCCTGGACATTGGCACCTGGGGACATTCTCAGGACCGCGCGGCCTCAGGGCCGGGCGAGCCGGAGGACGAACATGCCGCAGCGCCCGGCGACAGGACTGTTCTCACAGCTTGTCAGCGGGCACCGCGGCATATGATCCGACGTGATCAACGCTGGTGCGTCGTCAGGACGCGAGGACCTCGTCGAGCAGGGCCTCGGCCTTGTCTTCGTTGGTGTTCTCCGCGAGGGCGAGCTCGCTCACCAGGATCTGGCGCGCCTTGGCGAGCATCCGCTTCTCACCTGCGGAGAGCCCGCGCTCGCGCTCACGACGCCACAGGTCGCGCACGACTTCCGCGACCTTGATGACATCGCCCGAGGCGAGCTTCTCGAGATTTGCCTTGTAGCGACGGGACCAGTTCGTCGGCTCTTCGGCATACGGTGCGCGAAGCACCTCGAAGACCCGGTCGAGCCCGTCCTGACCAACCACATCGCGTACGCCGACGAACTCCGCATTGTCCGCTGGCACGCGAACCGTCAAGTCGCCCTGGGCGACCTTGAGCACCAAGTAGGTCTTGTCCACGCCTTTGATCTGGCGAGTTTCGATGGCCTCGATCAGCGCGGCCCCGTGATGGGGATAGACCACGGTGTCGCCAACCTTGAACGTCATGTGACAGGTACCCCTTCCGTGGCTATCCAGGGTAACACGAGAACGGCTTCTTCTGAATGGCGTTTTCGCAGGTCAGGGCGCATCTCGGGGCTTGACAACTGCAACACGAACGTGCTGCGGACGGGTTCCGGAGGGGGGTATTCGCAGGTCGGAGCGGCTACGCGGGCGGGCGGAAACACGCACGCCACACGCAGTGCGACCCCCTCCCAAGTGGACGAACGTCCCGATTTGCCTGGTTCCCAGCGGTGAACTTTGCGTACTCCGTTCGGCGGTCGGCCGCCCGTCCGGACGGAGTGTCGGCGAATCCCGAATTGATCAACGAAGGCTATTCGCAGGGAATGTGTGACGACCCCTGAAATTGATCACTGTGGTTATGTGAACGGCCCGCGAAATACCAAGATCAGCACGGTGGTCGCACGCCCGGTCCGCCGGCCTTTGGAGCGAGCGGCTGCCGGCGACCGCGAAGGCCGCCGTCCGCGAAGGGGCGGGTCGGGTGCGGGGCGGACCCGGGTGCTCGGTAACCTAAGCGCGAACTGACAACCTGTCCGTACGTCAAGGAGATGCCGCCGCCGTGAGCCGCAGCCTTCGACGCGGCGTCTTCGCCGCTTCTGCCATCGTGTTCTCGATCGCCTCGCTCGCCGCATGCGGTGCGGGCAACGACGCGCAGACCCTCGGCGTCAAGCCGGACAACGCCGCCACCGCGGTCGACGACCTGAAGATCCAGAACGCGACGGTGGTCACCCAGCCGAAGGCGGACGCTCCGGGCCCCGCGGTCGTCAGCGGCACGATCTTCAACAACGGCAGCAAGGCCGAGACGATCGAGTCCATCACCCTGCCGGGCACGGGCACGACGGCGAAGCTGTCGCCCGCCAAGGGCCAGTCCGGCTCGGTCTCCGTGCCCGCCCAGGGCTACATCGTCCTCGGCGGCAAGGACAACGCCTCCGCCGTGATCGAGGACGGCCGCGAGGCCGCGGCCGCCGGCAATGTGCAGGAGGTCGTCTTCAAGTTCAGCGAGACCGGCGACGTGAAGCTCCAGGCGTTCGTCGTGCCGGCGACCGGCTACTTCACGGGCTACGGCCCCAGCACGCCGCCCAAGCCCCCGGTCGCCAAGCCCACGCCCGCCGCCCCCACGGGGTCGCCGACCGGCTCGCCGACGGGCTCCCCCTCGGGCTCGCCGAGCGGCGCGGCCACGGGCGGCGCGACCACGCCCGCCGCGGGCGGCTCCGGCCAGCCGGCGGACCCGTCGGACGCCGCGTCGGCGTCGCACAGCGCGGGTCACTGACACTGCGAGAAGGGGCGGGGCGGCCGCGGTACCCCGCGGGGCG